>JAVKGX010000021.1 GCA_031432545.1 Armatimonadota bacterium | reverse complement strand
CACTTCGTGGCCCTCCTGGAGGAGCATGCGCACGAGCACGGAACCGATGTAGCCCCCTGCACCTGTCACCAGCACTTTCAACGCTTCAGACCTCCCTACTCCGCGCGGTACACGTAGTTGTTGTCCGCCTCGCGCAGGCCGGGCCAGGCCCGGTCCTTCTCCGAGAGTATCGGTTCCTCCACCGGCCAGGGGATGGCGAGGTCGGGGTCGTCCCACCGGATGCCCCGGTCCAGCTCGGGCGCGTACTCCTCTGTGCACTTGTACAGCACGTCCGCACTGTCGCTCAACACGCAGAACCCGTGGGCGAAGCCTGGCGGCACGTACAGCATCGTGTGGGCTGAGCTGGAGAGGGTGACCGCCACCCAGCGGCCGTACGTAGGTGAGCCCTGTCGGATGTCCACCGCCACGTCGTAGATCTCACCGCGCAGGACCATGACCAGTTTGCCCTGGGCCTTCGGGTCCTTCTGGTAGTGCAGGCCCCGCAGCACGCCCCGGCGCACGGAGTGCGAGAAGTTGTCCTGCACAAAGGTTGCGGAAATACCGTTCGCGAGGAACTCCGACCGCCTGTAGCCTTCCATGAAGAAGCCACGCGGGTCGAAAAACGCCTTCGCGCGGACCAGCACGACATTCGGGATCTCAAGACGGGTGAACTCGAACGGCACGCTCCGTCACCCCTGGTAGCAGATGGTCAATTCGGGTCGCCCCTTCCGCCCTCACAACACTACCTCCGCGTCATCCCCTACCATCAACCGGAGCGCCCGGTGGTTGCTCTGGGCCCTGCGCACGACGGCGTTCTGGCCGACCACGCTATCTTCAAGCCGCTGGATCCCGTCCACCACCGCTCCTTCCAGGAGCACACAGTGCTGCAGGACGGAACCGCGCACCGCGCAGCGCGGTCCGATGCTGGTGTACGGGCCCACGAAACTGTCTTCGACCACAGCGCCTGCACCCACCACGACGGGGCCCCGGATCTCGCTGCGGACAACGTGCGCTCCCCGCTCGACCTGGACGCGCCCAGTCACCCGGCTTGCGCCGTCCACTTCGCCCGCCACGTCCCGCCGCACCCACTCGTCCAGCACCACACGGTTGGCCTCGAGCAGGTCGTCTTTCTTACCGGTGTCCAGCCACCAGGCGTCCAACACCGCGCTGTGCACGGTGCGGCCTCTTTCCACCAGCCGCTGGATGGCGTCGGTGATCTCAAGTTCGTCGCGCCAGGAAGGCTCGATTTCGTCCACCGCCTCGTGCACCGCCGCCCCGAAAAGATAGACGCCTACGAGGGCAAGGTTGCTGGGTGGCTCCTTGGGCTTCTCCACGAGGCGGCGCACCCGACCACTGCCGTCCAGCTCCGCCACCCCGAAACGTCGGGGATCGGCGACCTCCTTGAGCAGGACCAGCGCGTCGGCGCGCCGGTCGAAGAACTCCGCCACGAGGTGGCGGATCCCTCGGCCGATGAGGTTGTCGCCCAGGTACATGACAAACGGTTCGTCGCCCAGAAACGGACGGGCCACCTTGACGGCGTGGGCAAGGCCGAGTGGCGCTTCCTGCAGGATGTAGGTGAAGTCTAAGGAAAAGTTCGCTGATTCCAGAGATGCCCGGACCTGGTCGCCGGTTTCCGGGGACAGGATTACCCCCACGTCGTGGATCTCCGCCTCCTCCAGGTGCCGCATCACGTAGTGCAGGATCGGGACGTTGGCCACGGGGATCAGCTGCTTGGCCACGGTGTAAGTGAGGGGCCGGAGGCGCGTCCCCTTGCCTCCGGCGAGGACCAGTGCCTTCATACGCCCATCTCTACTTCGTCACTTCGTCGCTTGCGCTCGACCGTCCTTCCCCCGAGGCTCAGACCCGTCGGACGGGGCACGCTGCTTATGCTCCAGACTCAATGCGGCTCGGGGATCACCGTACTGGGTGAGCGCTGCTGTTGGGGTACGGCGGCCCACGCCTCCCGAACCAGGACTCCGAATGCACCCACGAGCAGACCCAGGGTTGCGGCCACGGCCGTGTTCAGGACCGGTCGGGGGGAAACGGGCTCAGATGGAACGTACGGCTCCTGGACGAGGTAAGGCGGCTCGAGGGCTATGAGTTCCGCCTGCAGGTCTCTTTGAGCCGCCAGCAGGCTGCCGTAGACGCCCCCCGAGACCGCCGCAGCGTTCAGCGCGAAGGATCGCGCAAACCCGCCGTCTGTGCCGAGGTCGGCCCTGCTCTGAAGCCGGGTCAAGACTTCGCGCGACAACCGCAGGGTCCGGTCGACGTCGTCCAGCTGTGCCTGAACGGCAGCCAGGCGCTGACTTGTGACCTCGCGGCGCTGCCGGACCCGTTCCGAAGCCACCCGGAGGAACTCTTGGACCACGTCGCGTGTGAAGGCCTCCAGGCGCTGGGGGTTGCGGTCCCGGATTCGCAGGTACACAATCCGGGTGTCCCGCACCGCTTCCGCACGGACCATGCGCTCCAGGCGCCGGTCCGTAGGGATCCCGTACCGCGCGGCGATGGGCCGCAGGAACGACACACTGGTGAGCACCCGTGCTGCCGCCTGCGGCGTCGCGTATGCGGGTGAGCTGTGCTCGCTGAGCTGGATGTACGTCCGCGACTCGTAGGTCGGGGCGATGACGAAAACGCTGAGGACGGCTGCGATCAGTGCCGCGGCAACCATGAGCGCCAGGATCGTCCAGCGGCCGCGCCAAAGGGCTCCGAACAGCTGCCTGAGGTCGATCTCGTCGTCCGGTACGGGCTGTCTGGCCTCCATGGCACCAGCCTACCACGTGCGTACCATCTGATTCACACCGCTGGGGGGTACCTGGAACCGGCACCTGGAACCGGTACCTGGAACCGGTACCTGGAACCGGCACCTGGAACCGGTACCTGGTACCCGTACCTGGAACCCCAGGGCGGGCGCGGGTCCCTCATCCATTGTGGGTCACGGACGAGAGCGCCCGGAGGCGAGTGCCGGATGCGTGCGGAGGCGGGTGACGAGTTCGGCCACCACCTCGTAGCGGCCGAAGGAGGGCATCAGGTACACCCCGTCGATGCGGTCGGCGATGGCGTCCAGCAGTTCGATCGCCAGCTGTAGCCCCTCCTCACGACCGCGGTTGCCGGCCCGGGCCATGCGCTGGCGGACCCAGTCGGGGATGTGGATGCCCGGCACCTCGTGGTGCAGGAACTCGGCGTGGCGGCCGGACTGTAGCGGCAGGACGCCGATGAGCATCGGGCGCGGCGGCCGGCCCACGCGGCGCAGGTAGTGGTCGAGGACCTCGGGCTCGAAGATCGGCTGGGTCATGACGAAGTCCGCACCCGCCTCGATCTTGCGGTCCAGGCGCGCCATCTCCCGGTCCAGGGTGTCCGGATGCATGTCGAAGGCGACCGCCACGCAAAACGACGTCGGCTGGCCGATCGGCTTGCCCGCGAGGTCGGTCCCCTCGTTCAGCCGCTTGAGGATGCGCGCCAGACCGATGGAGTCGGTGTCGTACACCGCGGTCGCCCCGGGGTAGTCCCCGGCGCGCGGCGGGTCGCCGGTGAGCGCCAAGATGTTGCGCACCCCCAGCGCGTGCAGTCCGATCAGGTCGGCCTGCAGGGCCATCAAGTTGCGGTCGCGGGTCGTGAAGTGGATGATCGTCTCCAAACCCACCTGCTGCTGGACCAGGACGCACATCGCCACCGCACCCATCCGCACGCGGCCCAGGGGGCTGTCGCCGACGTTGACGGCGTCGATGCCGGGCTCGCGCAGCATCTGTGCGCCCAGAAGGTCCTTGCGCGGGTCCGTACCCTTGGGCGGGTCGACCTCGACGCTGATGACAAACTGCCTTCCCAACTTGCGACTCAACTCGGTCGGTTCCGAGGGCACCACCGGCGCGGGCTCCGGCTTGGGGACCGGGGGCAGCACCACTTCGACGCGTGCACCGGGTTGCAGCGCGCGAACCGCCTCCGCGATGGCGGCGATGTGCTCCGGCGTGGTGCCGCAGCAGCCGCCCACGACGCGCGCACCCACCTGCACCATCCGCCGCGCGTGTTCGGCGAAGTATCCTGGCGACGTGAAGTACATGAAGCGTCCTTCCACGCGCGCAGGGAACCCGGCGTTCGGCATGGCGAAGATCGGGACGGACGCCGCCTGCGCCATCGCCGCGACGACGTCGACCATCGGCAGAGGGCCCACGCTGCAGTTGGCGCCCACCGCGGCCACGCCCAGCGGCTCCAACGCGCGCACGACCTCCGCCGGCGCGTTGCCGCGCAGCGTCAGGCCCTCTTCGTCGAACGTCATCTCGGCCACGACCGGTAGGTCGGTCGCCTCGCGCGCCGCGCGGACGGCGACGCGGAGTTCGTCGAGATCGGAGAACGTCTCCAGCAGGATCAGATCGACGCCGCCCTCGGTGAGGGCCTCGACCTGCTCGCGGAACGCGTCGTGGGCTTCCTCCACGGAGATCAACCCGAACGGTCGCAACGGCTTACCCAACGGGCCTACGGAGCCGGCGATGAACACCGGTGCGCCGGCGACGTCACGCGCCTCCTTGGCCACCTTCGCGCCCGCGCGGTTCAGCTCGCGCACCCGGTCGGCGAGGCCGCGGCTGGCGAGCTTGATGCGGTTGCCGGCGAAGGTGTTGGTCTCGATCAGTTCCGCGCCGGCGCGGATGTAGTCGAGGTGGATCTGCAGGACGCGGTCCCGGTCGGTGACATTCAGCAGCTCGAACGACTGGTCGAACGGGACGCCCCGCGCGTACAGCAACGTTCCCATCGCGCCGTCGGCGACGAGGACTCCGCGTCCCAGTCTTTGCAGAAAAGGGTGGTCCACGGGTGACTCAGTGTTTTCCTGCGCCAGCCAACGCCTCGCCCCAGTCGATCTGCCCGACCTCGGGGAAATGGCGCAGCGCCTGTTCGAGCGTCGCCTGGATCCGCTCAAGCGCCTGTGGCGTCTTCGCCTCTGCCCGCACGACGAGCACCGGCTGTGTGTTGCTGGCCCGCACCAGCCCCCAGCCGTCGGGGAAGAGCACACGGGCGCCGTCCACGTCCACGACCTCGTAGTGCTGCTTGAAGTGATCGACCAGCTCGGCTACCACGTCGAACTTACGGTCATCGGGGCAGGGCACGCGGATCTCCGGCGTCGTGTGGTAGCGAGGGACGTCTGCCAGCAGCGCCGACAGCGGGCGGTCGGTGTTGGACAGGATGCGCAGCAACCGCGCCGCCGCGTACACCGCGTCGTCGAAGC
>JAVKGX010000020.1 GCA_031432545.1 Armatimonadota bacterium | reverse complement strand
GCGCGACCGACCAGGAGATCGCCCGCCGGATGTACCTCAGCCCGACGACCGTCAAGAGTCACATACGGTCGATCTTCCGCAAGACCGGCACGCGCAACCGGACGCAGGCGGTCGTGTACATGCTCCAGAGCGGGTGGCGGCCTCGCCCCAGAGGATCTTTCGGGCACGGCCAGCCGACGGGCGGCGCGCGTCCGGACGAGGGAGACGGTGAGCGGTGACCGAGTGCTGTTCGTCACGACGGGCGCGCTGGGCCGCCGACGCCGCGCCATGGGTCGCACCTTCACGCACGAAGGGGCATCGTGGCTGGTCAAGGGCATTTGCGCCGTTCGCTCCGACAACCGAGACCGGCAGCTGTGTTTGCTGCTCGAGGTGCGCGCTCCGAATCCCGGCGCTTGGATCGCGCTCGGCGACCACCCCAAAAAGCGAGGGACCGACCCTTGACTGAGATCTCCTGCTTCGAAGCGCAGGCGTCGTGGTACGCGGTCCACGCCAAGCGCAGCCAGGAGCACAATGTCGCCCGGAGCCTGACCGCGCGCGGCGTGCGTACGTTCCTGCCCCAGATCGAAGTCGTTCGTCAGTACCGGGAACGGCGCAGGTCCTCCCTGGAGCCGCTGTTTCCCGGCTACCTGTTCGTGCACGTCGCACCGCCCCAACACGATCCCGTCTCGTGGAACGCGGTCCGCTGGAGTCCCGGGGTCCGTCGCGTGGTCGGTGTCGACGGGGTGCCCGTACCCGTGCCGTCCTCGGCGATCGAGGCGATCCGGCAGAAGGTCGCCGGGCTCGGTTTCGTGCGCCCGTCGCTTCGGTTCGCCGCGGGTTCGCGCGTCCGGATCCGCCGCGGACCGCTGGAGGGTCTGGAGGCCATCTTCGACCGCCCGGTGTCCCGTGCCGGGCGGGTGCGGGTGTTGCTGCATTTGCTGGGGCACCCGAGTTGCGTGGAGGTCGATGCGCTCGACCTCGAACCCGCATAGGGTTCGCCGAAGGTCACATCCCCCGACCGTCTGGCGTCCGCTGGGGTTCTCCCCGGTGCACGTCTGCGGCGGAGCCCTGCCCGCGAGGAAAGGAGACCGAAGATGAAGCGACCACAGTGCGGTCCCCACCGAGCGCGTGCCGGCAGCGCCGTGTTGCTGGCGGTGGTGCTCGTCCTGGCGCTGGGGATCCCGTCCCCGGCACAGGTGTCGGCGACGTACGTCCTGCAGCCCGGAGACGTCATCGAGGTGTCGGTGTGGTTCTACGCCGACCTGACGCGTACGGTGACGATCCGGCCGGACGGCGGGATCATGTTGCCCTTGATCGGCTCGGTGACCGCCGCCGGGCTGACCGTGGAGCAGCTCACGCGTGTGCTGAGCCGCAGGTACGCCTCCTACATCGTGAACCCCAAGGTCAGCGTGATCGTGAAGGATCTGCATCGCATTCGCGCCTCGGCTCTCGGTCAGGTCGCCCGACCGGGGTCGTTCGACCTAATGCCCGGCGCGCGCCTTCTGGATCTGCTCGCCGCCGCCGGCGGGCTCACCGAGGCAGCCGCTGCCAAGGAAGCGCAGCTCCTCCGACCGGGTCGTCCGCCGATGAGGATCGACCTCGATCGCCTGCTCGACGGCGACGAGGAACTGAACGTAAAGCTGCAGGGCGGCGAGACGCTGGTGGTTCCCGAGGACCTGGTCAACATCGTGAACGTGATCGGTCAGGTCGCCAAACCCGGCCGCTACCGGCTGAAGGGGGAGACGCGGGTCCTCGACGCCCTCTTGCTGGCCGGCGGGCTGACCGAGAGGGCGTCCGTCACCGGGGCGCGGCTGGTGCGCGGCGCACGCGAGACCCAGCCGCTGGCCCTGGACAGCCTGCTGCTGCGTCAGGACATGAGCCACAACGTCGTCCTGCAGGCCGGCGACACGCTGTTCATCCCCGAGGAGACCAACGACAAGATCTACGTCTTGGGGGACGTCAACAACCCCGGCGTGTTCCAGGTCAAGGGCGAGGTCACGCTGCTGCAGGCCCTGGCGATGGCCGGCGGTCCGGTGCAGCGTCCCATCGGCAACGCCCAAACCGCCCACATCGTCCGCCGCGTGGCCGGTCCCGACCGGATGGTGGCCGGTGTCAAGGTGGAGCCGATGGCCAACGGCGGGGCGCTGATCAGCGTCGATCTGGCGTCCCTGATGCGGGGGAACAACCCCGCGCAACACCTCGTGGTGCGCCCCGGCGACGTGGTGGTCGTCCCGCAGCACGGACTGGCGGGGCTGCAGATCTTCCTGAGCATCCTGTCCGGCATCCTGGGGGTGTTCCGATGAACATCGACCTGGAGCGTCCGTACGCCGGCGCCGAGGAGTCGGAGTCAAAGACGCTCACGGACTACCTGGCCATTCTGTCGCGCAGGCGCACGGTGATCCTCGGCGTCACCCTGCTCGCGCTCGTCTTCGCCCTGGTCAGCACGCTCTTGGCTCCACCCGTCTACCGTTCATCGGCCCTCATCTCCGTGGACAAGACACCGCCGGTCGTCCTGCTGGATTCGAGCCGATCGGGCCTGTTCGCCAACAGCGACGTCACCGCCGCCAGCGGCGGTGTGATGATCGCCGCCGAGTTGGGCCGCAGCGCCGAGGTCCGTCAGAGCGCGATCGCCAGGCTCGCGCCGGAGTTGGGCTCGGCGGCCGCGCAGGCGATGACACAGATCCGCGTCCAGCCCGTGCGCGGTGCGGACCTGGTCCGCGTCAGCGTGGACCACACCGATCCCGAAGTGGCCGCGCTGGCCGCGAACGCCGTCGCCGACAGCCTCGTCGAGCAGGATGCGGCGACGCGGCGCGCGCGGACCACCGAGGTCCGCGCGTTTATCGAGACGCAGATGGCGCGCACACGCGAGCAGCTTCACGTCCGCGAGGACGCGCTGGCAGCGTTCAAGAAGCGCAACGGAAGCGTCTCTCTGGCGGAAGAGACGACGCTGGCGCTGAACACGCTCGCTGACCTCGAGAACAAGCTCATCGACGTACGCCTGCAGCGCCAGCAGGCGCAGGCCCGCATCCGTTTGACGCGCGCACAGCTCGCCACGCAGGCTCGCATCACGCCGACGCAGTGGAGCCCCAGCCCGGTCATCCACTCTCTGCAGAACCAGCTGGCCTCGGCGGAGATCGAGTTGGCGGCGCTGCAGCAGCAGTTCACGGACCAACACCCCGCCGTGGGCGCCGCGCGGGCCCGGATCGCGGAAATCCAGCGGAAGCTCGACGCCGAGATCGCCCGCGCACCGCAGCCTCAACAGTTCGGGGTGGATCCCGTCTACCAACAGATGATCCAGCAGGTGTGGACGGCCGAGATCGACGCCGCGACCTTGGCAGCACGGGAAGCGGCCCTTGGCGGCGCGATCCGCACCTACGCCGCCCGCATCCGGGCCGTTCCGGACCGCGAGGTCGCACTCGCCCGCCTGACCCGCAACGTGCGAGAGGCCGAGCAGAACTTCCTGCAGCTGTCCCAGCGACTCCAGGAAGCCAGGCTGGCGGAGGCGTCCATCGGCAGCATCTTCCGTGTGTCCGTGCCGGCTCAGGTTCCGTTCGCTCCGGTGCGGCCGAACCCGATTTCCAACGCGCTGCTCGGGGCGCTGCTTGGGGTCATGACCGGGATCGCCGCAGCGTTCGTGCTCGAGCGTCTGGACACGGAGAGGTCGGCCGAAGACATCGAGCGCAGGCTGCGCATTCCTGTGCTCGCCCAGATCCCCGCGGTCGGCCATCAGGAACGAGCCACCGGCCGTGCGGTGGCAACTGCGGGCCTGATCGTCATCCTGGCTGCGGGCGCGTACTTGCTCGTGTTCGTCCCGCGGCTGATCGCGGGTCTGTGAACCGACACGAAAGACCAAGGAGGGAGACCGCATGGGTACCGCCCTCACCGAACTGCAGGCCGGGCATACCTACCCGGCGCTCGCCGAGGCCTACGGGCGGCTGCTCGCCAACCTGCTGCTCGGGCACAACGGCCACCCGCCCGGGGTCGTTGCCGTCACGTCGGTCGAGGAAGGGGACGGAGCGACCACCACGGCGGTCAACCTGGCCAAGACGATCGCCAGCAGCGGCGCCCGGTGCCTGCTCGTCGACGGGAACCTGCGCAGGCCCGAACTCCACCGGCTGTTCGACGTCGATCCCCGGCCGGGGCTGGCCGACCTGCTGGCCGATCCGACCACGATGGGATACGCGATCCGCATCACGTCGGTCGAGAACCTCGACCTGGTCGCCGCCGGGGAGAGCGCTTGGCCTCCGCAACGGCTGATCGACCCGCGCCACCTGCAGCGCTGCTTCGCCGAGCTACGCCAGCGCTATCCCTACGTGGTCATCGACACCCCGGCGGTCCGCAGGTACCCGGAGGCACTGACCTTCGCCCGGACCGCTGACGGCGTGCTCCTCGTGATCCCCGGCCACGGGTCGTCGCGGCAGGCCCAACGCGAGGCGTACATGCTGCTAGAACGCGTGGACGCGAACGTCCTGGGCGCGGTGCTCAACCGCGTTCCCCAGCGTCCGTGACGGGACCTCGCAGGAGGCATGGGTGAGCGCAGAGCATAGAGGCACCACCGCGCGCGCGCTCGACGGCATGGCGTGGACGTCCGCCAGCGTGGCCGCCCAGGCGGCGCTGCAACTCGCCACCCTGGCGGTCCTGGCCCGCCTGCTCCAGCCGCGTGACTTCGGGATCGTCGCCGCCGCGCTGGTGTTCGTAGGACTGTCTGCGGTCTTCTCTCAACTGGGCGTCGGACCGGCGATCGTCCAGCGGCCGGACTTGGCCGGCACGCACCTGCGGGTCGGATTCACGCTCTCCGTGGCCCTCGGTGTGGCCGTCGCGTCCCTGACGTGGGCGGCTTCACCCCTGATCGCCGCCTCGTTGCAGATGCCGGAGCTGGCCCCGGTCCTGCGGGCGCTGGCCTGGCTGTTCCCGATCGCCGCGCTGTCCGTCGTCTCAGAGGCCCTGCTTCAGCGCGAGATGCGGTTCCGCGACCTGGCCGTCGTCGACGTGACCGCGTGGACCTGCGGGTACGCCGCGGTGGCGATTGCCCTCGCGCACCGCGGGCTTGGGGTCTGGGCGCTGGTCGCCGCGTCGTTGACGCAGGCGGCCCTGCGCACCCTGCTGCTGCGCGCCCGCCGGCCGCATCCTAGCGCGCCGTCCTGGGACCCGCAGGCCGCCCGCCAGCTGCTGCGTTTCGGGGTTGGGTTCACGCTGGCACGGATCGCGAACCAGCTGGCTGGCCAGGCGGACAACCTCGTCGTCGGGGCACGGCTCGGTCCGCAGGCCCTGGGGCTGTACGGGCGTGCCTACCAGCTGATGGCGGCCCCGGCGACTCTCTTCGGCCAGGTCCTGGACAAGGTGCTGTTCCCGGGCATGGCTCGGCTGCAGGGTGAGCGCGAGCGGCTGGCGACCGCGTATCGCCGCGGCGTCACGCTCGTCGGACTGCTTGCGCTCCCGGTGAGCGCCGGCGTCGTCGTATTGGCACCTGAGATCGTGGCCGTGATCCTGGGGCCACGCTGGGATGATGCCGTCGTACCGCTGCAGATCCTCGCCGCGGGGACCCTGTGCCGAACCAGCTACAAGATCAGCGACTCGCTCGCGCGAGCGACCGGGGCCGTGTACGCCAGAGCGTGGAGGCAGCTGCTGTACGCGGCAGCGGTGGGCGGCGGCGCGTGGCTGGGCAGCGCCTGGGGGCTTGAGGGTGTCGCCGCCGGCGTACTGGCGGCGATCGCGCTCAACTTCCTGCTCATGGCCCACCTGAGCCTCCGGCTGACGGGCCTGCGCTGGACCGAGTTCGCTGCCGCGCATTGGCCGGGCCTCCTCGCCGCCGGCGTGGTCGTGGGGATTGTATGGCCCGTCGCCATGCTTCTGAGGGAGCTGGAGACGTCGCCGACCCTGACCATAGCCCTGGCGGGTGCGGCGGCGCTCGCCGGCGCGGGGACGGTCGTGCGCTGCCTCCCCGGCGTCGTCCTCGGTCCGGATCTGCGATGGGCGTGGCGGGCGCTGTCCTCGTACGCTGCCAGCCGGGGCCTGCGGGCCGCGTCTGTCGGCGACGGAGGCTACCGTGCCTGAGGCAACCCGCCCGGCCCTCTCGCCCGCCGGGACCGCTTCGGTGAGGGAACGCATGTCACACCCCTCCACGCCTCCCGTCGTGCATGGTCTGGTGCAACCGCAAACCCCCTATTCGGCTCCCATGCCGGCGAAGCCCAGGCTGGTGGTTGAGTTTCTCGGGTTGCCCGGCGCCGGCAAGACGACGCTGTGCAACCACCTGGCCGATGCCCTGCGCGCGCGTCGGATACCCGTGGAGATCCGGCCCGGACACACGATGGGGTCGCACCGGGCCTGGCGATTGGCCAAGCTGGGCCAGGTCGTCGGTGAGATCGCTCGGCATCCGGGGCGCGCCTACCGCTTTGCCAGGGCGGTCACGGCCTCCGGGCAACGGTCGCCCATCGACGCCCTGAAGGTGCTGCACAACTGGCTGTTCGTGTGCTCTCTGCTCCGGAAACCGGTGGTGGGCGTCTGTCTGATCGACCAGGGCGTGGCCCAGGCGATGTGGTCCGTCGCTCTCAGCGCGCGCGACGGCACGACGGTGCGCACGTTCCGTTCCATCGCCGCCGACATCAGACCTCCGGACCTGCTCGTCGTCGTCTCCGCCCAGCCTGCGACCGTGCGGAGCCGTCTGGCCGCACGCGTGGCCCGCACGTCACGACTCGAAGCCGCACCGGATGGCCCCGCCATGAGACGGGCCGCGATGCTCATCGACGAGCTGGCGACGATGATCGCAGGCTCCGCCGACGGCCGCACGTTCCCCTACGTACTTCGGATCGACAACGACCGGCAGGGACATGCCGACCGCGCCGCCGCCCTGCTGGTCGATCGCATTCTGCAAGCGCTGGCCGACAAGCACCACGCGGTGGCAGGCGGAACGGGGCGACACGCGTGACATCTGTTGCACCGACGGCACGGAGGCTGGAGACGGTAGCCGGCAAGCGAATGCCGACGACCGCGAGCGCCGCGCGGATCGCGTGGCCACTGGCCGTGCTGGCGTTTGTCTATCCATTCCACACGTATGTGCGAACGCCCCTCGGGGTGTTCAACATCAGCCTCGCAGACCCGGTCGTTGCGCTCACCCTGCTGGTGCTGGCCGTCAAGTACGGCGGTGCACTCCCGGTGCCGCCCGCGGCGGGCGCTCTGGCACTGATCGTCGCGGCGGCTGCCGCTTCTGTGGCCGGTGCGGTGTTGCCTCCGGCGGCCCCATACTTCCTGCCCGCTGTGGGAATCGCCGAGCTGGCAAAGCTCTGCGGAGTGCTCGCCTGGCTGGTAACTTTCTATGTCCTGCTGCGTCCGCATGTGGGCTCCGGCCTGAGGGCGTTCACGGCGGTGTCGCTGGCCACCGCGACCGCATTTGCCCTGTGGACCGTCTTCGAAAGCCTCGCGCACCAGCGCATACGCCCCATTGGGCCGTTCGAGAACCCCAACATATACGCCAACTATCTGATCATGAACCTGTTCTTCGCGTGGCTGTGGTTCGGCTGGACCACCCAGCGCCGGTCGACCTCTGGCAGCCTGATCCCACTGGCGTGCATCCCGGTCCTGCTGCTCGCCGTCGTCGCGACGGGGTCGAGGGGAGGCCTTCTCGGACTGGCCGCCGGCACCATGGTTGTGCTGTGGGGCGGGCGCGGGCGATCGTCCCCACATAGGCTCGCCGGGCTCGTGATCTTCGTGGCCAGCGCCTACGCCGTCGGCGCCTTTCTACAAGGCAATCCCTTCATCGCCGGACGCCTGGAGGGGCTGGCGGATCCTGCCGGTCCGTACCCACCGGAACGCCTGGCACTGTGGTCGGCAGCGGGAGCCGCATTCTTCGAGGCGCCTTTGCTGGGAATCGGGTACGGGCAATTCCCCCAATATGCCGCGCTCGTCCACGGACTCGCACCGAAGGTGGCGCACAGCACGTACCTGTCCTTTGCGGCGGAGACCGGCGTCCTCGGGATCCTCGCGCTCGGTTGGCTGCTGGTCGTCGTGGCGCGGATGGCCCTGCGCAGCGGGCGGTTGCTTGGCGGAGCCGCTCAGCCCCTGTTGGGATTCTTGGTGGCCACTTTGGTTCAGGGCATGTTCGCGAACGTGGAGCACTTTCGTTCACTGTGGATCGCAGTTGCGATGCTGGCGGCCGTCGTCAGCGCCGCTTCGGTGACCTACAGGGCACCGGCGGCAGTCGTCCGCGGGCGTCAAAGACGATGAGTCATCTCGAGGCATCTTCTCGCCCAGACCCCACACGGCCGCTGGTCGTCCTCGTCGGAGGCACCGACGTGCACCTGCGGATCGATCTCATCCAGGCCATGCGCGACGAGTTCGCCTTCGCCGTGTGCGGGTCGGAGCCGGGCCTGGCCGAGGCGTTCTCGCGTGCCGACCTCCCCTACTACGTCTATCCGTTGCCGCGTGGAGCCAGCCCCGTCGGGGACGCTCGTGCGTTGCTGGTGCTCACCCGGCTCCTCCGACGCCTGCGGCCCTCCGTCGTCCACGCCATGGGCAGCAAGCCCAGCGTGGTGGGTCGCCTGGCCGCGCGTGCGGCCGGCGTGCCGGTGGTCATCGGAACGATTCCCGGACTCGGCTCGCTGTTCGCACGCGACGGCCTGTCCGTCCGTCTGCAGCGCAGGGCGTACCTGCTCCTCCAGGGCGTCGCGTGCGGCCTGTCCGACCTGACCACGGTGCAGCACGTCGACGACCTGAACGCGCTCGTCCGCCGGGGGGTCCTCCCGCACCGGAAAGCGATCGTGATCCCCGGCTCGGGCGTCCGCACCGACCTGTTCTCTCCCGTCGCTACGGTAGGCGCGCGGGCGCGCGTTCGGAGCGAGCTGGGGGTGCCGCACGACGCCATCGTGGTGACGATGGTTGCGAGATTGATCCGGGCCAAGGGCGTCGCCGAGTTCGCCGAAGCCGCCACCGCGGTGCGCGACCGACGTCCGGACACGGCATTCCTGCTCGTCGGACCGATGGACGAACAGAGCATCGACCGGATCCCGCGGCACGAGATGTCCCGCTACGCGGAGACGGTTACGTGGATAGGACCCAGACAGGATGTTCCGGCGATCCTCGCGGCGTCCGACATCTTCGTGCTGCCCACGTACAACCCGGAAGGCATACCGAGGGTGCTCTTGGAGGCGGCCTCGACGGGCCTGGCGATCGTCACCACCCCATTGCCCGGTTGCCGCGACGTCGTCGAGGACGCCGTCACCGGTCTGCTGGTGCCGCCTCGCGATGGGCCCGCGCTGGCCGGTGCGCTGCTGCGTCTGATCGAGGATCCCTCACTCCGACGGGAGCTCGGACGTCGGGCCCGGGCGCACGCCGTGGCCAACTTCGACCTCCGTCTGATCGCTGCGAGGTTGCAGGAGATCTACCACGCCCAGCTGGACGGATGCCGACACGTGTCTGGGAGAGAGGCACTCGCACAGTGACGGCTCGCCACACCTCTGCTGCCGGCCCGC
>JAVKGX010000019.1 GCA_031432545.1 Armatimonadota bacterium | reverse complement strand
GCACGACATCGACGTCGCGCCAGGGCAGCTCGCAGGCGTCGTGTTCGTCGTCGCGCCATCCGATGACCCCGTCGACGCAGGCAAGGCCATCGGCGTCGCCTGCTGTGGCGCGACGCTCCCATCGGGCACCGGCATCCTCTACCTGCTCGCCGGCGCTCCGGGCGTCTGGCCCCCGTCCGCCGGTCACGTCGTCTACGGCAAGTCGGACGGCACCCCCATCAGCTCCGATGCCATCATCGTCCAGCACACCCCCGCCATGACCGCAAGGGTCACGGCGAACAACATCGGCGAGGATACGCGCGTTGTGCTCCGCCTCAACGCTGGCGCACTGGATACCGGCTACGTCAGGCGCGGCAGAGCCGTCCTCGCCGCCAACTACAACGAGGCCGTCACCTTCGAGTGGGCGAAGGGCCACGACTCCGAGGGACGGCTCTACACCGTCATGGGAGCTTCAGGCTCCGAGCGCTACCACGTCGAGTTCAGATACTCGAACGACTACTTCGGCGTCGGCTCGTTCGACTACGTCGCGCCCGTCCACAATGGCGTCACCAGCCTGGGACTCAGCAGCCGCCGCTGGATGGTCGTGTGGGCACAGGAAGTGTGGGCCAGTACCTACCACACCGGCGATATCATCATGGGCGGACCAGGCGACGAGTTCCCAGGCCACATCCTCCTCCGTGAAGGCCCAGACGGCCTCTACATCAAAAACGAGCGCACGGGTCAATGCTACAGACTGCTCGCCGAGCAGGTGACCGAAGAGCAGTTCCCGCCACCGCCCAAGCGCCATGCCGATTGACCTGTCCAGTATCCCCACCGACGAGCTGCACAAGATCGACTACGTCGAGATACCGGGCTACTACAAACCCTCCGATTGGGGTAAGGAGTTCCATCGCCTCCGCGTCGATGAAGCCCTCGGCGCCGGTGCCGCAGGCCCAGGAAAAACTACCGTCGGCGGCGCCGATGCCATACCCGTCGTCCTCGTCGCGGAAGAGCTGTGCAAACGCGGCATCATCAAGTGGGGCGAGTGCCAGGCCGCTGCCCTCCACCTCCGTAGACTGTCCAAAGGCCTCGATACATCCATCCGCAAGTGGATGCCGGTCTTCAACTACATCGACCCAGCCGTCCGCTACAAAGACGATGACCACGTCTTCATCTTCAGAAGCGGCTTCCGCTTCTACTTCGGCCACTGCAAGGACCCCAACGACTGGATGAACTATCGCACATCCGAGTTCGTTCACATCTTCTTCGATGAGCTCAACCAGTTCACGGAAGAGCAGTACCAGGAAATCGCTGCACGCTGCCGCTCCGACCACCCGGTGTTCTCCAGGATGCTCAAGATCAGAGCCGCCACAAACCCCTCACCAGGATGGGTCCGTGACTACTTCGTTAAACCGGCCCCGCAAGGCCGTAAGGTCATCCGCCGCAAACTCGATGACGGCTCGTTCGCAACCAGACTCTACCTCCCAGCCACCATCGACGACAACCCTAACAAGGAGTTCGTTGCCCAGTACAAACGGCGACTCTTGTCCAGACCGCCGCACATCCGTAATGCCCTCCTTTATGGCGACTGGTGGGCTACCGCAGACTCATACTTCGCGGACCACTGGAACCCTACCAAGCACGTCGTCAAACCGTTCACTATCCCTCGCGATTGGCCCGTCTACAGATGCCTGGACTGGGGCTTCAAGTCGCCAGGCTGCGTCCTGTGGTGGGCCGTCAATGAGGACGGAACCATGGTCTTCTTCAAAGAGCTTACCTTCATCGGCAAGGATGGCGCGGAGGTCGCCGAACTCGTGCGGCGCATCGAAGAGCCACTCGGACTCTGGAAGCACGGCCGCTCGTCCATCACAGGACCAGCCGACACCAACCTGTGGGGACAGGCCTCCAGCGCCCCGTCCCATGCCGACCAGATGGCGCGCAAGGGCGTCGGCTGGTTCCCGGCCGACAAGAAGTCGCGGCAGATGAACGTCGAGCGGTTCCTTGCAAGACTCGCCGATGCGGATGGCCGAGGACCGGGTATCCTCTTCTTCGAGACCATGAAAAACACCGTCGCCACAATCCCAGGAATCCCCGCAGACCCGGGCAACCCCGCCGTCCCCATGAAGTGCAACGAGGACCACTGGGAAAACGCCGTCGAGTATGCCTGCGCGTACCCAGCCATGGACGCCACGGCGATAAAGCGCCTCATCGCGCGACGACAGGCCGTCGGAGACGATGACGAGCCAGTGCGCAAGGTCATCCCGTTCAGGGGTAGACTCGGCTACGGGTCCAACTACTAGGAGACGCCCATGGATGAGCAACCGTATGAGCTGGAGCTGGACGACGACGCCGCGGAGGCGAAGCCCATCGTCATTGACCCGGAGGTCGCGAACCTTGTTCCATTGCTCAAGGCGACCGAGGAGGGCAGAAGCGTCCTCAAGCAGCTCGGTCAGCAAGTCACCGAGGACTTCGAGGAGGCGTGGAGCGGCGCGGAGGAGTGGCGCGAGAAGCGCAAGGACAACTGGAAGATGTACTCCGGAATGCTCCCGCCCAAGCAGTGGCCGTTCAAGCACTGCTCGAATCACCACGTCCCCATCGCCCTCATGGGCATCAACCGCCTCGCGTCCCGCCTATATGCCGAGTTCTTCCTCGGAGAGGACAACATCCACACCTACCAGCCAACCTCGCCCAACGAGGACGCTCATGAGCTGGCCAGGATACGGACCCTGCACGCCAACTGGCAGCTCCGCGAGGGCATCCCGGACTTCACCCGCCAGATGCACCGCGCGTGTACCCTGCTCATGGGCGACGGCGACTTCACCGGACGGTCGTTCTACGACAAGAACAGGCGCATGAACAGGCACGTCGTGCTGTCCTCTGACGACGTGGCCATGCCGTTCGTCACCGTCGCGACCATGCCAGACCTGTCGGACGTGCCATACAAGGTTCACGTCATGCGCATGCGCAAACGCGAGTTGCTCGACATGCGCGGCGACTGGGAGGACGTGGATGCCGTCTGCGAACGCGCTGGAGTCGCCTACGACGACGCCGACCGCCCGCTTCGCTCCGCCATCGCCGAGCTCGAGGGCATCGAGCAGCCGGATGCCACCAAGCGGAACGGCGAGTATGAGGTCCTGCACTACGATGGGTGGTTCGCCTTCCCGGGCGACGAGCGCGCCAGGCCCATCACCGCCGTGGTCTGCAAGAACACCAGAACCGTCATGCGCCTGTTCGTCCGCGATGAGGAGGATTGGCGCGACCGCCAGCGGTTCGAGCGCCAGCGGCGCGAGAAGGCCGACTACCTGGAGGCCATGAGCCAGTACCAAGGCGCGCTCGTCGCCTTCGGCCAGGCCCTGCAAGAGTGGGAGCGCACCGAGGCCCTCGCGCGAGAGCTCGCCGCCAGGCTCCAGCAGCCCGACGTGGATGAGCGAGAGCGGGCCGTGCTCATGGACGCCCTGTCCAGGGACGCCTTGCCACGCCCGCAAGAGCCTCAGCCGCCGGTGCGGCCCGCGTGGATGACCGATGACGCGAGCGATCCCTCTCCCGTGCGCAGGGTACCCATCGAGCTCTGGTTCAGAGCCGTGTGCATCGAGAACCCGACCGGCGCGCTGGGCCTGTCCCCTGGGCAGGTCTACGCCGACTTCAACCGCGCCGCGAACAACGCCCTCAACCAGTTCGGAGACCAGGCGACCATCGCGAACGTCGGAGGGTTCATCACGGCAGACAATGGCGCGTTCGAGCCTGGGCAGCTGGACCTGGTGCCGGGTGGCATCACGCGACTGACGGGTGTCACCAGCTTGAGCGAGAACACCGTGGTCCCGTGGCGAGCTCCGCCCGCCAACCCGCAACTGGTCGAGCTTGTGGACCGCCTCTACTCCTACGGAGAGGCGGCGTTCGGAGCCACGGCGGCGCTCTCTGGCGAGCCGGGCAAGTCAGGCGAGACCTACCGCGGCTTCGCGACCCGCATCGAGCAGGCGCTCAAGCAACTATCCGTGGCCGGGAGAAAGTTCGCGGACGGGTTCACCCAGATCATCCGCAACAACGACAAGCTCAACTACCTGTTCATCGAGGATGACGAGGTGATCGGTGTCACCGACTACCTCACGCGAGAGGTAGTCCAGGTTCGCGTTGGCAAGAAGGTCTACGAGCCAACCTTCGCCATCGCCATTCGAGCCGACATGCGCTTCCTCTCCCAGCAGCAGCGCATCCAGGAGGCCATGGAGATGATCAACCTGCCGCAACATGTGCCGCCGCTCCAGCAGAGCCTGCACTGGTGGTGGACCTCGGCCGCCAACTACCTCCGTGCCGTCGGCCGCCCCGACATGATCGCCGCGCTCGGCCCGCGCCCAGAGCCGCCTTCGACCCCGCTCGGCGTCGCCCCGTCCATGCCAGCACAGCCAGAGCCAGGTCAGAGCGCCACGTCCCAGCCAATGCAGCCGCCACGCGAAGAAGGAGTGCCAGGACCGCGCCCAGAGATACCACCGGAGAGCTTGTCCTAGCGCGGATATCTGGTATAGTTCGGCAACATGGAAGATACGCGGGAATGGCAGCAACTGGACGTAACACGGAGGATGCTTCGCGCGGCACGCGAGAGGTTGCGGGTGATGGAGGGTGAGCTGTACGCGGCCGCGCAGTCATCGACGGATGCGGACGTGCGCGCGCGGGCGGCGGCGATGGAGGTGCAGCGCGGGCTGGTAAGGATGCTTGGGGGTGATGGATGTTGACGACGCAGGCGCGATGGGAGCCGCTGTCGCTGGCGGCTGAGAAGGACAAGCTGCTGGAGGAGTATCGGCGGTTTGCGAAGGATCCGGAGTTGTTTCCGGAGCGGCTGTTGCGGCGATGTGCGGAGTGGGGTGTGGCTCCGAACGCTCTACGCGTGCAGGCGCCATACGACCGTCTGCTTGTGGCGCACATCATGCCGTTCGGGTTTGAGTATCGTGAGGGGCAGTGGTACCACAAGGGCGGGGCGATAGCGATACCTGAGCGGACCTATGAGAGGCTTAAGGACACAGCGCCGAGGGTGTTGATCGTGAACGCTGGGCTTGGGGCGCTGGAGCAACTGCACTCGCACGGTATGGACATTGGGCACTACGCGACCATCCTGCGGTTGAGTCCGTACCGTGTTCCGGTGGACATCGACTCGTCTGGGCGTGCGCACTACCTGACGGCGACGCGGGCGGCGGACCTTGTGTTGTCGGAGGACACGATGCGGCTGCTGGCTGGCGGGGTGGACGACGACGGGACGGAGACGCCGCCGAAGCTGAGGCGGCGGTGGGTTCGCCGGGGGGAGGCGAGCGGGTACGTGTACGAGGTGATCGAGGGGTTCGAGAACGACCCTGACGTGCGGGCGTTCGCGGACCCGAGCAAGCAACGCGCGCACGACGCGCCGTCATTCGAGGACATGTGACATGACGAACGAAAGCGACACTGCTGGGGCACTGGACGCGCGGTTGGCGGCGGCGGCGGAGGAGTCGCCGCCTGATTCTGGCGATCAACAGGGACTGGTGGTGGATCTTGGCGAGGACCGTGCGGACGGGGAGCGCGAAGGGGACACGGAGGGGGCTGAGCCGGCACGCGCCGAGGCGGAGCAGCCTCGCAAGACGCGGAGCGAGAAGAAGCGTGAGCGCGGAGAGGGTTTCGCGCGGGAGCGAGACTTCTGGCGGCAGGAGGCGGAGCGCGCGCGGGAGCGCGAGGAGAGGTTGCTGGCGGCGCTGGAGGCGTCTGCGCAGCGGCAGCAGCCCGCGGCGAAGGGCGTGGACGATGACGCGCGTGTTGCGGAGTTGAAGCAGAAGCTGGATTTGCTGGTGGAGCGGCAGGCTGCGCTGGCGGCGAAGGCGAGGGATGGCGAGCTGAGCGCCGAGAGGCTGCGGGAGATCGCGAAGGAAGCGAACGAGATCGAGGACCAGAAATACGAGGTGCGCGCCGAGCTGCGCGAGCGGCGGCGTGAGCTGGAGGCTCCTCGCCCAGACCCCATGCGCCAGCAGGTCGAACGCATCCGGGCGCGCATGGAGGTCAAGTATGCCGACGTGATGGACAACCCGCGCGCCCTCCGCTACGCACGGGGCGAGTACGAGCGCATGGTCGCGCGCGGCGCAGGGGAAACCGTGGAGACGGCGGAGCGGGCGTTCGAGGCCGCACGGGCGGAGTTCTCGCCCCAGCGCCAGACGGCGAACCCGGCGAAGTACACCGGCGCAGGCGGAAGCGGCGGTGGCGGCGCTGCCCCCACCCAGACCTTCACCATGACCGCGAATCACATCAAGATGGCGGACGCGGCCTATCCGCACATCAGCGACCCGACGGAGAGATATCGGACGTATGCGAAGGCGCTGCTGAAGCGGCGGCAGTCGCGAGCAGGGCAGCAGCAGTCCTAATTCTCTCGGTTTCGAGGGAATTAGGGTGTCGGCCTGGTGGGTGTGTGGGGCGGCTGGGGGTTGACATGGCGCGGGCGTCGTGTGATGGTACTGGCAACGGGCCGTGCGCATCCGCTGGGGCGCACGGTTCGCGGTGGCGGTGCTCCCGGCCGTTCGCCCGACCCAAGGGACGCGCGAGGCGCGCAGCGGGTCAGGAGCGAGATGATCCAGGCTGGGCTAACGAGGCGCAAGGCGAAGGCGAACCGGGTTGGCGTACGCAAAGATCCTCCTGTGAAGGAGGTTGACCTGACGCAGTTGCCTGGGGCGCTGACCGGGGCAGATCCGGCGCGGTACTACAAGCTGGTTCCGCTGACGGGTATGTTCGGCGTGCAGTACCACGAGGCGCTCGGGTACGAGGTGGAGAAGAAGCGGCCTGGTGGGGTTCGGTTCACGCGCGGCGGGACGCGGACGGAGGACGGGGAGTCGCTGATGTACATGGACCTGGTGCTGATGAGCATGCCGCTGGAGCGGCGGCAGGAGATTTACGACCGTGGCGTGACGGGGACTGGCGGGCAGTTGGCTGCGGACCGTTACGACCGGAGGATGGTCGCTGGTCGCGGTCGTGTGTCGAGGTCGTTGCCTGGGCACGATGTCACGGTGGACGAGACGATGGGTCTCGTGAACGAGACGGACGACATCAAGGAAGAGTTGTACCGATAGGAGGAATCGGTCATGTCGAACAGAATCGTGAAGGGATTCCGGTTTTACCGGGCGAACAGCGGCGAGCCGACGCCACGGCATGAGCGGTGCGTGGTAGCGTCTGGTTACGCGTCCGCGATTCACGTTGGGTTTCCGGTGAAGCGGCTGGACGACGGGACGTTCAACATCGCGGCGGCCGGGGAGGCGATCTACGGGATCGTGGCCGGGATTGACCAGTTCTTCGATGCGACGGACGGGCGCGTGAAGAAGCCGCTCGGGCCGGACCCGAAGCGGCTGCCTGCGGGCACGACGTACAGCGGCGTGGACCGGGCGTCGGTGCTGACGGTGATTCCGGTGGAGGGGAACCTGTTCGAGGTGGACCTTGACACGGCGATTTCGACGCCGACCAGGGCAGGCGCGGTGGCGCTGCTGGGGTCGAACGCGAACCATGTGATCAGCGGGGACGACTGCGCGCTGAACCGCGCGAACCTGGAGGCGAACGACGCGAGCCCTGCGTCGGCGAACTGGCGGACGGTTGGGCTGGTGGAGGACGGGGCGAATTTCGCGGCGGCCCGGCTGAAGTACATCGTCCGGTGCAACACGCCGCAGAACCAAGACGGCGGAGTCGGTTTGTAAGGAGAGCGTCATGCCAGCAGCGACGATTTTCACGAGCACGATCGCGAACGACCTTCAGGACACGCTGGAGGAGATCATCGTTGACCGCACGGACGGGCTGGAGGCCCGACTGGACATGCCGAAGTTCATGGACGTGCGCAGGACGAAGAGCGCGTTCGTGGACATGCTGGAGGTTGGCGGTCTCGGGGTGGCGGTCAGCGTTGGGGAGGGGGAAGAGATTCCCGCTCGCGGGATTTCCGAGGGGGCGCTGACGCGGCTGTGGGTGCGGAAGTTCGGGTTGCGGACGATGGCGACGGAGGAGGCGCTGGCGGACGGCAAGACGGACAAGGTGATCAACGCTGCGCGGCGGCTGAAGCGAGCGATTTGGAAGGCCGTGGACATCGACGCGGCGCAGGTACTGAACCGCGCGACGAACACGGACTTCCCTGGTGGCGATGGGCAGCCGCTGGCGAGCGCTGCGCACACGTTGCCCGGTGGGGGGACGTACTCGAACATGGTGGCGACGCCGACGGCGCCGAGCGAGGCGGCGTATGTGCTGGCGAGGGCGCAGGCGGACGTGCAGGTTGACCTGGACGGGGTGATCGACGGGGTTGAGATCGAGGGGGTAGCGTTCCCGATTGGGCAACGCGGGGCCTGGGAGGTGCTGTCGTTCTCGGATCGGAGTCCGCAGGCTGGGCAGTACAACGCGGTAAACCTGATCAACCGGGACAAGATCAAGCTGGTGCCCGTGCGGCACTGGACGGCGAGCGAGGTGGACTACTGCTGGCTGACGGACCACCCTGACGAGAAGCTGTGCTGGTACTGGCGCGAGCGGCCGTCGAGCCGGACGTGGGTATCCGAGGCCCGTGACGTGATGAACTACTCTGTGAAGGCGCGCTGGGCGCGCGGGTGGAGCGGCGGTCGAGGGATTCTGTACAACCAGGGCTAGGAGGCGAAGATGTCTCTGTCGATGCTGGGCGGATTTTCGCGGCAGCTGATTGGGCAGCTTGGTGGTCGCGGGGTGTTCACGCCTGGCGGCGTGCTGAACTACCCTGGGAGCCGGACGCTGTACGTGCGTTCCGGTGGTGTGCTGAGCGGGGATCCGAAGGAGTTCGCGGAGGGTGCGCTGTTTCGGTCGATCCGCGCGGCGCTGAAGCACTGTCGTGCTGGGGCTGGTGACCAGGTGATCGCGCTGCCTGGGCATGTGGAGAACATCTCCGGGGCGGATCACTGGTCCGACCTGCAGGCTGGGACGCAGATTGTTGGGTGGGGCGAGGGCGAGCTGCGGCCGATCTTGAGGTGGACGGCGGCGGGGGCCAGTCTTCTGCTCAACCGCGCTGGTGTTTCCGTGAAGAACTTCACGGCGCAGTTTGCCGGAGATCCGCTGGTGCCCGTGACCCTGACGGTCACGCTTCCGATCACGGTGAGCGCGCCAGGGGTGGTGCTGAGCTTCCCCGAGGCGAACCTCGGCATCGGCGCAAACCAGAAGGTGACGCGCGCCATCCTGGCCACGGACGCGGCCAAGCGGCTGAGCATCATCCATGGGCGATGGTGGGGCGCAACGGCCGCCGAATGCACGACGGTGATCGACTTGGCCGGGGCGGACAACGTCCGCATCGAGGACATGGTGATTGAGGCGGCGACGTCATCCGCGTCAGTCGGAGTCATGCGCCTGGTGGCGACGGCCCTGGTGGGCGGGTTCATCTCGGATTGCCTGTTCGCCAACCGCAAGGCGGCGTCGAGCGAAGCGGTGACCGGGGTGGCAGGTAGCTCCGGGCAGTGCCGCAACTCGCAGTTCGCGGTGCTGAACAACACGGGGCTCACTGGGTGGTCCACGAAGGCGAACTGGCAGTTCCACAACTGCGTGGTGAGCCACGACATCGCCGAGAACGCCGGGCTGATGACCGTGGTGTCCGCGTAGCGACAGAGGGCACGCAGTGTGCGCACCATCAGGAAGCTCGGAGGTCGCGCCCGCGTAAGCGGGGACTACCGTGCCAGGTGCGCATACTGCGACGCGCCATATCTACGCAGCGACCTGCATGAGCTGCCGAACGGGCGGCTGAGTTGCTGGCGCTGTCACCGTCCGGGCGACAGATGCGAGGCTGAGCTATCCGCGCTCATCGCTGACCGGAGGGGCAGGCGGGAGCCTGCGGGCGGGCCATGATACCGGGCACGCGTGATGGCGCGAATCTTGGTGCTGGCCGTGATGTCGAGTTCACGGTCGAAGGGATCACCGCGCTGGCGTGGAAGAAGGCGAGGATGCTCCACGTCCGCATGGAGCCCGACGCCGACGAACGCGCGTTCGCGCGGCAGTGGCTGCTGATCAAGTTGGAGTCGATGCGCGCCCGGCTCCGTCTGGCGCGGCCCGTGGAGACGCTGGATGTGCCCGTGGTGGCCGGAGTACGCGAATACGTGCTTCCGGCGAGCGTGTTCGACGTGCTCGGGGACGCGATGCTCGACGTTGGCGGTGGCGAGCTGCGGCTGCGCCAACTTGGACGCGACGAGTATCACATGCTGACGCCGCGTGACGCGACGGGCGCGCCATCGTCGTACTGGCCAGAGAAGCTGTCGGTGATCCGCGTGCACCTGTGGCCTGTGCCTGATGTGGCCGGGGCGTTGCGGTTGCAGGCGGCGCGCTACCAGTGGGCGGCGACCAGTGACGCGAACACGCCCGACGTGGAGCGGTACTTCGCGGAGTACCTGGTCACGGCGCTGGCGTATGAGATAGCGTGCGCGGGCGGCATCGAGACGGTGTACACGATGATGCTGCGGAAAGAGGCTGATGAGCTGATGCGGCAGGTGGCCGGGTCTGCGGCGCAGCGCGGGCACACGCGCCTGGTGGTGCGGCACAGGACTGGATGGACGCGATGAGGGTATATGGTCTGATGGTGACGCAGGCGGGCCGCGAGGGCCTGGCGGCGGAGGCGATATCGGACTTCGCCGCCCAGGGGTACGCGGACCGTGAGCTGGTGGTGGTCGTGGACCGTAAGGACGGGCGCACGCTTGGGGAGCTGCGGAACGAGGGGCTGGCGCAGATACCGCGCGATGGGCTGGTGATGATCTGGGACGAC
>JAVKGX010000018.1 GCA_031432545.1 Armatimonadota bacterium | reverse complement strand
TGAACCTCGCTGCCTCGTTGGCCGCCGTCGGCGAGATCCGGATGATCGCCGACTCGTTCGGTTCGGCGCTGCTGCAATACCTCGCGGGCCGGACGGACCCGCACGAGGCCCTGCGCGACCGCCTCGAACGCGCCCTCGTCTTCGACCCGCCGGCCTCGCCGCGCGAAGGGGGTCTGATCCGCGAAGGGTACGACGCCGATCTCGACAGCCTGCGAGCCGCGGCCGCCAGCGCCCGGCGGTGGATCGCGGATCTGGAGGCCCACGAACGTGACCGTACCGGCATCCGGTCGCTGCGCATCGGCTACAACAAGGTTTTCGGCTACTACATCGAGGTCACCAAGGCGCACAGGCACAAAGTCCCTCCGCACTACGAGCGCCGCCAGACGCTGGTGAGCGCAGAGCGCTACGTCACGCCGGAGATGCGCGAGCAGGAAGCCCTGATCCTCCATGCCACCGAGCGCATGCAGCAGCGTGAGTACGAGCTGTTCTGTGCGCTGCGGGACGAGGTCGCCGAGCACAGCCCCAGTCTGCTCGCCACCGCAGACGCGGTCGGCACGCTGGACGCGCTCGCGGCACTGGCCGATGCCGCCGAAGCGTACGGCTACGTCCGACCCGAGATCGCAAGCGAGCCGGTGCTGGAGGTCACCGAGGGGCGGCACCCCGTGGTGGAGCGCGTGCTGCGCGAGGAGCGCTTCGTGCCCAACGACCTGAGGCTCGACGCCGACCGCCGCATCGCGATCGTCACCGGACCGAACTTCGCCGGCAAGTCGACCTACCTGCGCCAGAACGCCCTGATCGCGCTCATGGCACAGGTCGGTTCGTTCGTCCCGGCTCGGCGTGCCCGCCTGGGGCCGGCCGACCGCATCTTCACACGGGTCGGCGCTGCGGACGACATCGCGGGCGGACGCAGCACCTTCCTGGTGGAGATGCAAGAGACCGCGACCATCCTGCACAATGCCACGCACGACAGCCTGATCGTCCTCGACGAGGTCGGCCGCGGGACAGCCACCTACGACGGATTGAGCCTGGCCTGGGCGGTCGTCGAGTACGTCCGGGAGCGCATCGGCTGCCGCACGCTGTTCGCCACCCACTATCACGAACTTACCGAACTCGCTGACCGCATGCCGGGGGTGTTCAACCTCAACGTCACGGTCCGTGAAGAGAAAGACCGTGTGGTCTTCCTGCACCGCGTGGCCGAGGGCGCCTCCGACCGGTCCTACGGCATCCACGTCGCCCACCTCGCCGGCATCCCGCGCGAGGTCACCGACCGGGCAGCCGCGCTGCTGGAACGTCTGCAGTCGCAGGCGACCCCGTCGGTCGCCGATCCGGCGACCCCACCACCGCTGGTGCGGAGGGCACGCGCCGTGCAGACCGCGCTCCCACTGGTCGTCGAGTCCGAAGTCGAGAGAGAGCTGGGGTCTTTGGACCTCGCCGCGATGACCCCGATCGAAGCGCTCAACGTCCTGCACGACATCCAGCGCCGCCTGCGGCAACGATCCGCCGCCGACCCCGCGAAGGTGGTGCGCATGCGCAGTCCGACCGAGCGCGACCCCGGACGCCGGCGTGGGTAGGATCCGCGTCCTCGAATCGTGGCTTGCCGATCGCATCGCTGCCGGCGAGGTCGTCGAGCGGCCGGCTTCGGTCGTCAAGGAACTGGTCGAGAATGCACTCGACGCCCTCGCGCGGTCGGTCACCGTGGAGATCGAGCGGGGTGGCTTCGACCTCGTCCGCGTCGCCGACGACGGCGTGGGCATGGATCCCGCCGACGCGGTGCTCGCGCTGCGGCGGTTCGCCACCAGCAAGATCGCTTCTCGCGACGACCTGCGCGGGATCGCCACGCTGGGATTCCGCGGCGAAGCGCTGCCCAGCATCGCCGCCGTCTCGCAGGTCGACATCGTGACCTCCGACGGCCACGCCGCCACGCGGGTTCGTGCCGAAGGCGGCGGCACGCCCAGCGTCGAGCCGGCCGCTGCGCCGAGGGGGACGGTCGTCGCGGTGCGGCGCCTGTTCTACAACACCCCGGCCCGGCGGGCGTTCCTGCGTTCGGTGGGGCGCGAAGCCGCGCTGTGCGCCGATGCGGTCGAGCGCCACGCCCTCGCTCGCCCCGACGTGGCGTTCCGGTTCGTGCGCGACGGCGAGGAGGTGCTGCGACTGCCTCCTGCCACTCCGCTGGAGCGAGCCGCGACGGTCCTCGGCATCGGCGCAAAACACCTCCTCCCCATCGACCGTGCGTCCGGTGCGCTCCGGATTGAGGGCTTCCTCGGGGTGCCGTCGGCGGCCCGCCGCAGCCGCAGCGGACAATACGTCTTCGTCAACCGGCGGCCGGTGCACAGCCCGCTGGTCGCCCGCGCCATCGAGCAGGGGTCGCGCACGCACGTCCTTGCGGGTCACCACGCCATCTGCGCGCTGTTCGTGACGCTGCCGCCTGCATCCGTCGATCC
This sequence comes from Armatimonadota bacterium, assembly GCA_031432545.1. Classification (NCBI taxonomy): domain Bacteria; kingdom Bacillati; phylum Candidatus Sysuimicrobiota; class Candidatus Sysuimicrobiia; order Candidatus Sysuimicrobiales; family Candidatus Sysuimicrobiaceae; genus Candidatus Caldifonticola; species Candidatus Caldifonticola tengchongensis. The sequence goes on along the minus strand of JAVKGX010000018.1, from coordinate 10,329 downwards.
CAACGTGCATCCGCGCAAGCTGGAAGTCCGTTTCGCAGACGAAGACGCCGTCTTCCGCGCCGTTGAGTCCGCCGTCCGGGACGCGTTCCGATCGCGTTCGCCGTCCGGACTGGATGTCGTCGTGGTGGGCGTACGGCCCTATCCGCGGAATGACCCCCCGACCGGCGAGATCCACGAGAGCACGGCTGCAGCCCTGCCGCTGCCGACGCCACCGCGCTGCCTCCCGCCGCTGGAGGTGCTCGGCCAGGTCGCCGCCGCCTATGTCGTAGCCGCCGCGCCAGGAGGGCTCGCACTGATCGACCAACACGCCGCCCACGAGCGGGTGCTGTACGAGCGGTTTTTGCGCGCCCGGTCGCGGGAAGCCCACGCGCAGACCCTCGCCGCGCCGCTCGTCCTCGACCTTCCCCCCTCCGAAGCCACGCTCCTCGAAGGCGCTCTGGATGCGTTCCGGCAGATCGGCTTCGACATCGAGCCGTTCGGCGGCACGTTCCTCGTTCGGGAGGTTCCCGCCCCCGTGGGGGGGTCGCCCGACGTACTGATCCGGGAGGTGCTCGCCGAACTGCGGACGGGCCAACCGGCGGCCAGCCCGCGTCACGCCATCCAACGCGTGGCCATCTTGGCCGCCTGCCACAGCGCCGTTCGCGCGGGCGACGTCCTCTCACACGAAGAGATGACCGCGCTCGTCGAAGAACTCGGACGCTGCGAGGATCCGTACACCTGCTTCCACGGGAGACCGACGCTGGTGATCGTTCCGCGCGAGCGGCTGGACACCTGGTTCCTGCGGCGGTGACCCCGTACTTCTTGCGACCGCATCTCCACCGTCCGGAGGTGAGCCCGTGAGACCGATCCTGTTCTTGGTCGAACTCGTCTCCAACGCGGCGCGACTGATACGCAACCTGCTCGTACTGGTCCTGCCCGCGCCAGACTACGCCGTGGTGACCCTGACCGGAAACCTGCCCGAGCGCCGTGCCGCGCTCCCCCTGCTCCAGCGCCTGCTGCGGCCTCCGCCGATGAGCCTGGAGGACCTCCGCCGGACCCTGGACCGCGCTGCTCGCTCACGGATGCGGGGGATCGTGTTGAGGGTGCACAACCTCGAGGCGGGGATGGCGACGCGTCAGAGCGTGAGGGAAGCGCTCGCGCGGTTTCGTGCCTCGGGAAAGCGCGTCGCCGCCTACCTCTACAACAGCGGGCTGTCCGACCTGTACCTGGCTTCGGCCGCCGACGTCGTCGTCGTGCCGCCCAGCGCCGAGGTGACGACGTTTGGGCCGCGCGTGGAGTTGGCGTTCTTCCGGGAAGCGCTCGGCCGGTGGGGCGTGCTGCCCCAGTTTCACCACATCGCCGAGTACAAGACCGCCGCGCACAGGTTCCTCTACCGGGGTGCGACCGAACCGCAGCGCGAGGTGACCCATGCAGTGCTCGACGCCACCCTCAACGAGATCACCGATGCCCTCGCCGAACGCCGGCGCGTGACGCGCGAGGACGTGCAGCGCCTGGTGGACCGTGGCGTCCCTGCACCCGAGGACCTGCGACAGGCCGGGCTCGCCGACCACATGGCCTACGAGGACGACCTCGCCGCCCTGCTGGCCGACGGGCGCAGTGCACGCATCGTCCCGCTGTCCCAGGCGCGGCGTTCCCTCCCCGTCCGCTACCGCTGGCGGTCTTTGCGGCCGGACGCCGTCGGCGTCGTCGTGCTGCGCGGTACGATCGTACCCGGCGAGAGCCGGGAGCTGCCCCTGCCCCTGCCCTTACTCGGGCAGGTCCTCGCAGGCTGCGACACCGTGGCGCGAGCCTTCCGCGCCGCCGAGCGCGCCCCGCACGTCAAGGCCGTCGTCTTCCACGTGGATTCACGAGGAGGGTCGGCCGTCGCTTCCGACCTCATCTGGCGCGAGGTGACGCGGTTGCGCCGTCGCAAGCCGGTGGTCGTCCACATGGGCGACGTGGCCGGATCGGGCGGATACTACGTCTCCTGTGGGGCGTCGTGGATCGTGGCGGGCGCCACGACGATCACGGGCTCCATCGGCGTGGTCTCCGGCAAGTTCGATGTGCACGGGCTGCTCGCCCGCGCCGGCATCCACCACGAGATCCTCTCGCGCGGGGCTTCGGCCACCATGCCCTCGGCCCTCGCGCCGTACACCGATGCGGACTGGCAGACGTTGCGTGCGTGGATGGAGCGCATCTACCACCGCTTCCGCTCCGTCGTGGCCGAGGGGCGCGGCCGAACCGAGGACGAGGTGGAAGCCGTCGCCCGGGGCCGCGTATGGACCGGTCGTCAGGCGCTGGCGGTGGGGCTGGTCGACCAGCTCGGGGACTTCGACACCGCGGTGCGCAGGGCGAAGGAACTGGCCGGGATCCCCGAGCGCGCGGACGTGGCGGTGGTCACGATCCACCCTCCCCAGGCCGCCCCGGTGCCGGCCCACCCGACTTCCGCGTGGGGCGATTGGACGCGCGCACTGCGCATGCTGCTGGCCGAGCGCGCGTGGCTGATCGCGGGAGTCGAACCGCCGGTGTGAGTCTGCGGCCCGCCAGATCTGCTGCGCGGTGGGGTGGCGACGACGCGGTCCACCGCGGACTTCCCCGTCACGCGGACGCGGCGACTACGCCGACGGGCTCGCCGCGCAGCACCCAAGACCCGGCCTCGGAGATCCTCACCCGGATCGTGCGCCCGATCCACGCCTCGGGTCCCGGCAGCGTGACCACCTTGTTCGTCCGGGTACGGCCCACCACGCCGCCGTCTCTGCCCCGTTCCTCCACCAGCACTTCCTGGGTGCTCCCGACCAGGCGGCGGTTGCGCGCCAAAGCGATCCGCTCTGCCATGCGGTTGAGCGACCACAGCCAGCGCCGCTTGGTCTGCGCATCGACCGGATCGTCGTACACCGCGGCCTTTGTGCCCTCGCGCGGCGAGTAGACAGCGGTGTTGCACGCGTCGAACTGCACCGTCTCGACCAGGCGCAGCGTGTTCTCGAACTGCTCCTCGGTCTCGCCGGGGAAGCCGACGATGATGTCGGTGGTGATGCTGGCCTGGGGGATGTGCGACCGGATCGTCTCGACGATGCGCAGGTAGTCGGTGACGGTGTAGGCGCGGTGCATTCGGCGCAGGACCTCGTCGTCGCCGGACTGCACCGGCAGGTGGATGTGCTCGCACACCTTGGGCAGGTCCGCCACCGCGCGCACCAGTCGTTCCGTCATGTCGCGCGGGTGGCTGGTGGTGAACCGGATCCGCTCGATCCCCTCGACCTGGTGCACACGCGCCAGCAACTCCGCCAGATCCGTGCGCGGACGCAGGTCCTGCCCGTAGGAGTCCACGTTCTGCCCCAGCAGCGTGACCTCCCGGTAGCCCTGCACCGCCAGCTGTTGCACCTCCGCGACCACCTCCTCGGGCGGCACGCTGCGCTCACGGCCGCGAACGAACGGCACGATGCAGAACGTGCAGAACTTGTTGCAGCCGTGGATGATGTTCACGTACGCGCGCACCCCGCCCGACCGCACGGCGGGCAGCACCGGCAGCGGCTCGTCCTTGGGGCGGCAGTCCCACACCTCGTAGACGCGCTGGCACCCATCGCGCGCCTGGCGCAGCAACTCCGGCAAGCGGTGCAGGTTGTGGACCCCGAACACCAGGTCCAGGTGCGGCGCGCGGCGCAGGACTTCCTCTCGGTCCTTCTGCACCAGGCAGCCCGCCATCCCGAGGATCAAGGTCGGCTTGCGCTGCTTGAGACGGCGCAGTTCTCCCACGCGGCCGTAGGCGCGGTCGTCCGCCCCCTCCCGGACCGTGCACGTGTTGAGGAGGATCACGTCCGCGTCTTCGACCCCCTCGGCGCGCTCGTAGCCGGCCGCCTCCAACATCCCGGCCATAGCCTCCGAGTCGCGGACGTTCATCTGACAACCGTAGGTGATGATGTGGTAGCGTTCAGGCATCTGCGGCTCCCACGATCCCTCCGGTCCCGTCACCGGCCGGCGCGGCGTGATCTCCTGCCAAAGAGGATACGTCGGCTACGAAAGGGTCTCCAGGGGGACGCGCGACGTCGTTAGGCAGACCTCACCTACGGCGGGGACGTGCCGACGCGCACCCGGCCGGTGTGGGCGGTCACGATCACGTACCGCACGGCCGGACCCGACCTGACCTCGATCGTCCCTTGACAGCCGACGCGGGGCGCACCGGAGCCCAGGACTTCGAACGGCTCGCATCCTGTCAGGCGCCTCACCCGCACGCCGTCCGGGAAGACGTCGGTTGCGGACAACGTCGTGGTCTCCGTGCCCGCGGGCGTGAGGCCCCGCACCTCCGCCCGGTCCGTCAGGTAGACCCGGACCGCTTGCCACTCCCCCGCCCTCGCCACGGCCGTCTGTTGGGCCAGCCGGAAGGCTCCGGCGATCTCCCACGCCACGCGGTCCACCCTCCGTTCCGCCAGCACTCCACGGTATCCGCCCAGGGCCATTCCGAGCAGGACCGAGACGATCGCGGCGACGACGATCGCCTCCACCAGGGTGAAACCCCGCTGCCCGGGTTCCGTGTCGGGAGGGGCTGCACGCACGTCGTCTCCTCCCTCCGGAATCGGTGTCCCGCGGTCTTTGATTCCCGCTACTCCGCCTTCCACACCTCCCGCCACTCCTGCACCTCCACAGCCGCGTCGGCGACGCGGCGGGCCACGGCCTGCACCACGCGCGCCGATCCGCGGACCCGCCCGCTCGCGCGGAGTCGCATGCACGTCGTTGCGTCGCAACCCAGCGGCGGATCCGCTCCGATTTTGGCCAGTTCGACCGTAAAGGTTCCGAGCGGATCCGTCCCGGGAAAGGGCACGTCTACGGCCCTCGCCTCGTCGCACGGAGGTGCGGCGTCCGGTGCCAGGCACAGCGGGGACCACGACGGGCCGCTGCTGAGGGCAGTTGCCCCCGTCGCGTCCGTCCAGTTGCTGTCTCGTCGCAACTCGAACAGCCCGCGCTCCAGCCCGGCCTCGGCCACGGCCAGGGCCTGCCGCGAGGTCTGGGCCAAGGCCGCCAGCCGATACTCGTTCCGGGCCACGGCCACGAGAGTCGCCGACACCGCCAGCAGCACCACCGTCGCGGCCAGCGTGACGACCAGCGCCAGCCCCGACTCGTCAAAACCCATCACTCGTCGAACGGCCTCGGGACCGCCACACCGCCGCCCCGCCCGTGCTCCGCCGAACACGAAATGCCCGTGTCCGATCGCCATCACCGCACCTCCCCGCGTAGTCCCACCTCCGCGGTTAGACCCATCGCCGACGAGGCTTCGTCGCGGCCTGGCAGGCCCATTTTCAACTCGATCCGAATGCGCCGGATGCGCGTGAGGTCTGTGGCGTCCAGGGGAACCGGCAGCAGGTTGTCGGCGGCGTCGAAGTAAGCAAACTCCAGCGACACCACGTGGGGCTGGCCCGCCTCAGCAGGGGTCGTGATGCCCGCGCCCCTTGTGCAGCCCGTCGGGGTCACGTCCGTTCCGGACTGGTGGCGCACTACCCAGCTGCGCCGATCCAGACAGAACCGGTGGGGCTTGACCCCGCTGCCCAAGTCGGCGACGAAGGCGACCGAACCCCCGTCGCCGCCGGTCAGGTCGGTTGGGCCGATGACGCGCAGCCTGCGCACCATCCACTCCAGGGCCAGCCGGACATTTTGCTGTTCTTCGGCCCGGTGCGCCGTCACACGCCACGCCCGAAACGTCCCGGACAGCACGGTCGTCGTCGCGATCAGCACGGCCCCCAGCAGGCACAACGCCACGAGCAGTTCGACCAGCGTGAGGCCGGCTTCGTCGCCGTGTGGGACGCCGCTCACGGGTCTGCCTCCGCCCTGCCGCGCGGCGACAGCAGGATCGCCCCGCGTGCAAAGGGCCTGGCCGCGGCGGCGTCTTCGTCGGTGCGGTACAGCAAGACCGTGATCCGCCGCGGGTAACAACCGTCCGGGGCCACCCCGTGTACCTGCTCGTCTTCCACGCGGATGCGAGCGCGAGCGAACCCAGGGGGAATCCGTGGTTCGTGGGCGCCCAGGTAGTCCGGCGGGACGTCCCGCACCGGATCAGGGCGCGGCTCGGCGGACAAAGGACAGTGCGCCGCCGCGAACGCGGCGTATCCGCGGCTGCGCAGATACTCCAGTTCTGCGTGCACGTACTCCGCAGCCGATGTGCGCAGCCTGGCCGGATGCTCGGTATGGACGGGAGCGTATCCGACCGCTCCCGAGGCGTACGCGATGGTGCCGAGCGCGAGCCGGTTCAAAGGGAGCAAGACCAGGACGACCAGCGCGAGCAGCTGCAGCGAGACGATCACTTCCAGGAGGCTGAAGCCCGCCTCCCGGCGCTCCAGATCCCACACGGATCCGACCCCCCTCCTTCGGTTCGGACTCCGTGGGGATACAACGCCGGCCACCCGGGAATTCGCGCGTCCTGGGTGGAGGCTTGGGTCTGGGATCGATGCGACTCGGCCAGGCGCCTGAGACCCTTCACGTTCGCAGCCGCAGCCGCACGATCATCCCCAGGTACTGGCGGATGGTCCGCCCCGCGACCAGCTTGCTGCGCCCGCGCTTGAGGTCGTAGCGCAGATCGATGGGCACCTCGCGCACCACCGGCCGCAAGGGGCGCAGCTTCAGCAGGATCTCCGTCATCACCGAGAAACCCTGTGACTCGATCCAGCGGTCGCCGTAGCGCTGGCGGGCCCGGCCCAGCAGCGCGGCCCGGTAGGCCCGGAATCCGCACGTGTAGTCCCGCACGCCCGGGATCGGGAAGAGCACCGACAGCAGCGCGCGCGCACCCAGGCTGTACAGGCTGCGGATCGCGGAGACCCCCGCGGTGCGCGCCCCGGGCCGGTAGCGCGATGCGATGATCACATCCGCCCCGTCTGCGATCTCGCGCACCATCGCGGGGATCTGCGCCGGCCGGTGAGATCCGTCGGCGTCCATGGTCACGATCACGTCGTCCGTCCCGCACCTGTTCACAGCCGCGCGCAGACCGGTCAGCACCGCCGCCGCCAGCCCCCGGTTGGCCCCGTGGGCGATCACCTCCGGCCGGCACGGACCTGCCCAGCTCCGCGCGATCTCCCCGGTCGCATCCGTGCTCCCGTCATCGACCAGCACCACCCGGACGCCAGGCAGCGTGTCCGTCGCCAGGGCATCCAGTTCCGACAGAAGCCCGGGGAGGTTTTCGGCCTCGTTGAACGCCGGAAGGATGACCCAAACCACCATTGTGCGGTTCCTGGTACCTGCTCCCGGTACCTGCTCCTGATACCGGTTCCAGGTACCTGTTCCTGGTACCCGTTCCTGGTACCCGTTCCTGGTACCGGTTCCAGGAAGGGTGCACGAAACGGCGACGTCGGCCCGTTCAGTCTTTGCAGACAGAGATTCCAGGAGGTGGGAGACCATGCCGCGCAAGCCTCGCCAGGAAGTCCCAGACGGCATCTACCACGTCACTGCCAGAGGAAACCGCCAACAGCGGATCTTTCGCATGCCCGACGAGTTCGCCTTCTACCTATCCCTGCTCAGCCAAGCCCGCGAGCGGTTCGGATTGCGGGTGATCGCATACGCCCTGCTGCCCAACCACCTGCATTTGCTGGTGCGCCGCTCCAATGACTCTCTGGCGAGAGCCATGTACCACGTACAGCGAACCTTCGCCGTCTGGCGCAACCGGCGCTACGGGCAGACCGGTCATCTGTTCCAGGATCGCTACTTCGCCAGGCTCTGCGAGGACGAGGGGTACCTCTGGGCAGTGGTCCGATACGTGCACCAGAACCCAGTGGAGGCCGGATTGGCGGCCTCGGTCCAGGATTACCCCTGGACGAGTTACCACGCCTACGCCACCCAGGACTGGGGCGTCGTTGACCCCACGGAGGCGCTGGCCCTGCTCGGCACGGCGCGCGCCGTCCTCGATGTGAGCGACATTCCGGGGGCTTCCGACAGGCGAGGGACACCCGCGCGCTCCGCGAAGCTCGACGCCTGACAGACTGCTGGCGCAAGGTCACCGACCGTTCCTGGTACCCGTTCCTGGTACCCGTTCCTGGTACCGGCTCCTGGTACCGGGAAGCCGCGCCGGGAGTTAGGGCGTGCGGTCCAAGCGGTACTCGATCAGACGCATCCCGAGGTGGTTTCGGTCGTCCACGCGGCGGTACGATACCCCGCTCGAGTTCTCGCGCTCGATGATCCGAGGATCGAAGAGCGCGTCGCGCGGCACGTACGTGAACCGCTCCAGCCGCGCGCGCAGCAGCATGTGGACGAGGTCGCGCAACTCCTCGGCGCTGTCGACAGCCAGGATCTTCTTCTCCCCGTAGTACGGCGCAAAGAACCACGCGAATCCCTCGACGCCCGTGGCCACGTACTCCGTCCTAGCGGTGCGCAGTGCCTGCACGACTGCACTGCCCTGCCAGGCGCCGGTGTCGGCGTGGTCGACGCCTGCTGCCTGGGCGAGGCCGGCGAGCACCACGAGGACCGTAACCGGCACCCGCACGCCGCGGCGGAACCCGTCGGACGCAGCAAACCATCCGTCCAGAGCCAGCCACAGCGCAATCGGATAGACGGCCAGCAGATAGCGCGGCCCCCACTGGTAGCCGCCTTGGGAGGCGGTGCCGATCACCAGCGCCGCAAAGACCAGCCCCACCACCCACAGGAACCGCCGCAGTGGCGAAGCGGGCCTGTACACGAACGCCATCACGAGGTACGGGGCGACCCAGAAGAAGCCGGTGACCTGCCCGCGCGCACCGAGGACCCAGATCGTCGCCAGGGCCACGAGCCACAGGCTGGCGGCCACCGGACCCAGACGGCGCTCGGGATGGCGAGTCGACAGAAGGCCGGCGGCCAGCGCGATCGTCGCAAAAGCCGCCATCCCAGCCAACACGTCGACGGTTGCGCGCTGCTGGAAGTCGGGGGCGATGACGAACAGGTAGAGCTTCCACAGCCTCGACGTGACGAAGCCCCCGATTTCCGGATCGCGCAGGGCCCCGACCTGCTGTGCGGCCACGGCGACCGCCTTGGGCCCGAAGGGATCGCCAAAGACAACTCGGTTCCAACCGGCGTTCAACGCCCAGCCGGCGGCAAACCCGACGACCAGGGCCACCAGCCCTGAAGCCTTGGCGCGGGGCGCCGACACCACCCAGGCGACAGCCACGGCCAGCCCGTACGCGTACGCCTCGTTGCGGAACAGCAGCGCCGCTCCGATCAGAAATCCTCCGGCCGCCACTTCCCCCAACCGAGGTGCGCTTTCCAGGCCGTGCCGCCAGATCAGGTAGGTGCCACCGGTCAGCATCGCCACGCTGGGGAGGTGGTCCCACAGCGTGACGGCGTACAGCGCGACCGGCGTCGCCAGCAGCAGCAACGCCGCAGCGGGCGCGGCTGATTCGGGCCTGATGCGCTGAGCACCGAGCGCAGTGACCCAGCCCAGCGCCAGCGCGCCCAGCAGGGGGATGGCCGGCAGACCGGCGCGTCCGAGCAAGCCGTACGGCACGGCTCCCAGTACGGCGATCAGCGGCTGGAACGCAAAACGGTACCCGTCCTCGCGCCCCACGAAGAAAAACCTGGGAAAGAACCGTCCCTCAGGATCGACCTCAGCGGCGAGGTTGGGGACCGTGAGCCCGGCCAGCCCGCCCTCGGCGACGCGCTTGATCATCAGTTCCCGGATCGCGCTGTCCACCGACCAGTGGCTCTCGTACTTCAGAAAGAGTGTCCACACGCCGGCGAGAACGACCGCAACCAGACCCAGCACCAAGGCCGTCGGTCCTGCGGTCCGGGCTGCGTGGCGCACCGCCGCGCGGTCTGCTCGAACGGACGCGGCCGACCTTCCCTCGCTCACCGCTTTCCTCCTGCGCGCACGAACATCGCGACGCCGACGCCTCGGAAGTCCTCGATCCCGGCGGTCCGGAAACCCTGTTCGGTGATCAGGCGGATCAGGTCGTCCACCGAACCCTCAGGCGTGGGCACGCTCACGACCAACCACACCCGGCCGCGGTACTGGGAGAAGCGCTGAGCGGCCCCGCGCATCAGCGGCATGTGGTCTTTTCGGCTCCAACGCCTGAAGTCGGTCGCGATCCGCAGGCGCGACCCGGGGGCCGGAAGTAGCGGTCGAAGACGACGTCGATTGAGGCGGGGAAGTAGATGACCAGGTCGTCGGGGCGGTACTGCCTGCTGATGCGGCGCGCCGCCTGGTCGTACCGATAAAACTGGTAGGCGAGGTTCGCCTGTAGGTTTTCGTGTGCGGGCAGCGCGAACGCCAGGACCACGCCCAGCGCCGCAGACGCAGACGCAGACGCCGGCCACCGGACGCCGACGTCCCGAAGGTAGACGATCCCGCCCGCGAGCACGACGGCGAGGAACGGCTGGACGAACGCGACGTTGCGGTCGTAGGTGACCTGG
>JAVKGX010000017.1 GCA_031432545.1 Armatimonadota bacterium | reverse complement strand
AACCGGTGCTGACCGACGTGATCGCGCTTACGGGTGACGGGGAGTCGGTGTTGCGGCTCGCCGCAGCGGTGGAGCGACGCTCGGAGCATGCGCTGGCCGACGCCGTGGTCCAGGCATGCTTCGCGCGTGGCCTCGAGCCGCCGCCGGTCACCGAGTTCGAGGCGGTGACCGGGCGCGGCGTGCGGGGATACGTGGAGGGTCGACGCATCCGCGCGGGCAGCGAACGTTTCTTGCTCGACGAGGGGGTCGAGGTGCTGGAGGACGTCCGCGCAGTGTTGCGGCGCCTGCGGCACGAGGGCAAGACTCCGATCCTGGTTGCTGAGGACCGCGTGTTGGGGATCCTGGCCGTCGCCGACACGGTGCGACCGGAGGCCGCGGCCGTGGTGCGGGCGTTGCGGCGGGCGGGCATACGGAGGTTGGTGCTCCTGACCGGCGACCACCGCGAGGTGGCTGAAGCGGTCGCCGAACAACTGGGCATCGATGACGTCCGCGCCGGAATGCTCCCCGAGGAGAAGGCGGAGGCCGTGAGGGCGTTGACCCGGGACGGCGTGGTGGTGATGGTCGGCGACGGGGTGAACGACGCCCCGGCGCTGGCGAGCGCGCACGTTGGGGTCGCGATGGGGGCGGCCGGCACGGACGCGGCGATGGAGACGGCCGACGTCGTGCTGATGGGTGATGCCCTCGGACGTCTGCCCTACGTCGTGTCGCTGAGCCGTCGGACGAGGCGGACGATCCAGGAGAGCCTGGTCTTTGCAGGTGCGGTGATCGTCGGACTGCTGGTGGCGACGTTCGGCGCAGGGCTGCGACTGGCTGCCGGCGTGGTCGGCCACGAGGGCAGCACGGTCATCGTCGTCTTCAACGGGCTGCGGCTGCTGCGACTTCGTCCGGACTGACGGTCAGTTCTGTCCCACCCGGGTTTTGTCATCACGGACCGCCGGCTCGAAGCGCAGGTGGGAGACTTCGAGTCCAGCGGCCGCGAGGTGCTCGGCCAGCAACAGGGGCGAGTCGGTCGCTATCCGTAGGTCCGCCCGCCGCACCGACCCGTTCAGCCGCACGGACAGCGCGATGCGCTCCGAGCCATCGAACAGAGGCTGTAGGGCCCGTGCGAGCGAGACGAGGTCCTCCACCCCATTGTGCAGGTTCACCGATAAGTGTACACCCGCGATGTCTCCCCCGCGCAGGTAGATCAGAGCGTCGAACAGATCGCTCTCGGTGACGATGCCCACCAAACTGCCCTGGTCGGTGACGGGCAACGCGCCGATCTTGTGCTTGCGCAACAGGTAGGCGGCGTCCTCCACCAGCGTGTTGGGGCCGACCGTGATCACTTCCCGCGTCATGACATCGGCTACGTGGGCCTTGGCGAGCAGCGCAGGAATTTCCCAGACTGACAGCGATGTCGCCGGGGACGGCGCCGCCCGCATCAGGTCGGTCCACGTCACGATCCCGACCAGCTTCCCACCCCGCAGGACGGGCAGGTGTCGAAACTTCCTCTCACGCATCAGGCGCGTCGCTTCCTCTAAGGTCGTGTCCGGCTCGATCGCCACCGGATTGGCTGTCATCACGTCGCGGACCACCATCCCCGCACCTCGACCGCGAATGCCCGTGGCCGGAGTGTAGTGCGGCCACGGGCCGGTGCCCATCCGGTCGGGCGTCGAAATGGCATCGGGTGCTCGACCGACCCGGAAATCCGTGATGGACCCGATGTCCGGCGGCCTGCCAGGCCAGTAGCATCGTCGGCGAAGGCCAAAGTAGGAGGACAGGCGGATGTCGAAACTCGCCGGGCAGGTCCTGATCGCGGCCGCTCTTACCCTCGGTGCGTGTGCGCCACGGGGCGCGGTGGCTCCCACCCCCGAGGCCACGCACACGCCCACCGCGGCGGAGCGTGCGCAGATGATCGACCAGATGCACGAGGCCGTCGTGAAGGCGTTCCCCGCAAAGACCGAAGGGAGGGGAGCGCAGCCCATCGAGCCGGAGGTCGTCGACGGCGTCAAGGTCTTCCGGATCACGGCCTCGGAGATCGAGTGGGAGGTCACGCCGGGCGAAAAGCGACGCGCCTTCGCTTACAACGGCACCGTCCCGGGCCCCACGATCCGCGTGACCGAGGGCGACCGCGTGCGGGTGATCTTCAAGAACGAGTTGCCCGAAAGTACGGCGATCCACTGGCACGGTCTGGTCGTACCGAACAGCATGGATGGCGTCCCCTACATCACGCAGCCGCCGGTCAAACCCGGTGAGACGTTCGTCTACGAGCTAACCGCGCGCAATCCCGGTTCGCACATGTACCATTCCCACCACGCGGCCGACCGTCAGGTGCCGATGGGATTGCTGGGCGCGTTCATCGTTGAGCCGCGGGACAAGCGGGGGGAGCCCCGAGTGAACCACGACGTGGTGATGATCCTCAACGACGGGCCGCTCGGTTACACGATCAACGGCAAGGGCTTCCCGGCGACCGAGCCGATCGTGGTCCGACGGGGGGAGCGGCTGCGCGTGCGGTTCATGAACGAGGGACTGATCATCCACCCGATGCACCTGCACGGCATGCCGATGCGCGTCATGGCCAAGGACGGATACCCCTTGCCGCAACCGTACATGGTGGACACCCTGAACATTGCGCCGGGCGAACGGATCGACGTGGTGATCGATGCCACGGAACCCGGCGTGTGGGCCTTCCACTGCCACATCCTCAGCCACGCCGAATCCGACCACGGCATGCATGGCATGGTGACGGCTCTGATCGTGCGGTGAACCGAATTTCACAACTCGGGGAGGTGCGACACACCCATGCGAGTCCTGTTGATGACGGTATTGGTCGCCTCGTTGCTCGTGGCCTGCGGCCCCTCTGGCCAGCCTCGGCAGCAGGCGGCCCCGGCCCAGGAGATCGAGGTCGGCTTAAGCGAGTTCCGGTTCGAGCCCGCGACGATCGAGGTGAGCCGCGGCAAGGTCGTCTTCAAGCTGAAGAACACCGGCACGGTAGAGCACGACTTCGTGCTGCCTGACCTCGGGCTCGGCACCCCGCCGATTCCGCCCGGGCAGAGCAGGGACCTTGAGTTGGAGATCCGGGCACAGCCCGGGCGCTACCGCATGGAGTGCGACGTCCCCGGGCACCGCGAGGCGGGGATGGTCGGTACTCTGGTGGTCAAGCCGTGACGGACGTCGACCGCCTGGTCGGCCGGTTGGCGCTCGCCCTGGCCGCGCTGGCGGTGGTCGGCGCGGCAGTCGCCGTTCGGTCGGTCGGGCCAATTGCACGGACGGAGGCGCCGACGGTTGTCGCGGCCGCGCCATTTTCCCCAACCGCAACCGCGACGGTGAGGCTGCAAGCACGCGCGCCGGAAAGGGGCGGGTGGAGCGAGAAGACGATCGTGGTCCGCAGGGGCACCCGGGTGCGCCTGGTCCTTCGAGCCGTCGACACCCCACACGGGTTCGAGCTGGCTTCATTCGGCGTGAAGGTACTGCCACTGTTGCCCGGCAAGGAGCAGAGAGTCGAGTTCGTCGCCGACAAGGAAGGGCACTTCCCGTTCGCCTGCAACCTGGTCTGCAGTCCGCGCCACGCCGAGATGGTCGGTCAACTCGTCGTCCGGCGGTGACTGGCCCAGAAAATCGGGTCTGCGCCCGATGGCGACTCCCCACATGGCACCGTAGGCTGTCGGTGGACTCAACGGGTCCGCTGGGTCCACCGAAGGCGAGCCTGGCGATCGCTGAAGGCGGCGGCCGCCGGGCTCGCGCGTATGGGGAGCGGAAGAGAGCATGCACCTCGTCAAGGAAAGCGAGTACGCGCTGGTGAGCCTGAGGTATCTGGCTTCCCAACCGCAGGGAGCGATCGTCCCGCTCGTGCAGATCGCGCGCGCCAACGGGCTTCCGCCCGCATTCCTGGCGAAGACGTTGCGCAAGCTCGTCGCCTGCGGACTGCTCGCGTCCCACCGCGGGCGCCGGCGCGGCTACAGGCTGGCGCGCGAACCGCAGCGGATCACGGTCCGGGAAATCCTCGAAGGCATCGAGGGGCCGGACCTGTTCGCGCGCTGCGCGTTCTGGGGCAACGGCTGTTCCGACCGGGCGCCCTGCCCGTTGCACTCCTTGTGGGCATCATTGCGGCCATGGATCGCCGCGCGCATGGCGGATACGACGCTGGCCGCCCTTTCGTCGCCGGCGGCTTTCGAGCGCCGATTCGAGTGCCAGAGTGTGGACCATCAGCAAAAGGAAGGAGGAGGACGATGAGAGCCAATCGGATGTCATTGAGCGCCATCGCCGTGCTGGCGGTCGCCTTGGCACTGGCGGGCTGCCAGACGGGAGGGGGTGGTGCCGCGCTGCCCCAGGACCTCCAGGGCCTGATCCAGGCCCGAGAGCTGACACCGGAGCAGGTGAGGGCTGCGATCCAGACCTACGTGCCGCCGGGAAAGTACGACGACTATCTGATGTTCACGTCCGGCGGCCAGGGCGGGCAGGTGCTCGTCATCGGCATCCCGTCCATGCGACTGCTGCGCGTGATCGGCGTGTTCGCGCCGGAACCGTGGCAGGGGTACGGCTTCAGCCAAGAGACCCAGGAGGTCCTGGGTCACCACGGGGCCGACCGAACCCCGATCTCGTGGGGCGACACTCACCACCCGGCGTTGAGCGAGACCAACGGGGAGTACGACGGGCAGTTCCTGTTCATTAACGACAAGGGCAACGCGCGCATGGCGGTGATCGACCTCCGTGACTTCGCGACCAAGCAGATCGTCAAGAATCCGAACGCGTGGAGCAACCACGGGGCGGTGGTCAGCCCGAACACCGACTACGTCCTCGAGAGCACGCAGTACGCGATCCCGTTCCCGCCGCGTCCTATGCCCGTAACGCAGGAGAACTACAATCAGTACTTCCGCGGGCTGGCGACCTTCTGGCGCTTCGACCGCGACAAGGGGCGCATCGACCCCGCTCGGTCGTTCCAGATTGAGCTGCCTCCCTACTGGCAGGACCTGGCGGACTTCGGCAAGCTCGTCAGCGACGGCTGGGTGTTCATCAACTCGTTCAACACGGAGCGTGCGATCGGCGGCACGCTCGAGGGCAAGCCACCGGTGGAGATCGGGGCGTCCGCCAACGACATGGACTACCTGCACATCATCGACTACCGCAAGGCTGCGGAGTTGGTCGCGCAGGGCAAGGGCACCGTCGTGAACGGTATGCGCGTCCTGACGCTCAAGGAGGCGGTGGACAACGGAGTCCTGTACTTCGCCCCGCAGCCGAAGAGTCCGCACGGCAACGACGTCGCCCCGCGCGGCGACTACATCGTGGTCGGCGGGAAGCTCGACCCCAACGTGACCGTCTACAGCTTCGAGAAGATCCAGCAGGCGATCCGGGATCAGGCCTTCAGCGGTCGCGACCCGTACGGCGTGCCGATCCTGAAGTTCGACGCGGTCGTGGCTGCTCAGGTGAAGATCGGGTTGGGCCCGCTGCACACGATGTTCGACGACAAGGGCAACGCCTACACGAGCCTGTTTCTGGACAGCGCCGTCGCAAAGTGGACGCTCGGCCCACCGTACAAAACGGGTGACGACGCCTGGAAGCTTGTCCAGAAGCTGCCGGTACAGTACAACATCGGGCACCTCACCGCGGTCGAGGGCGACACGGTCAAGCCGGGCGGGAAGTACCTGGTGGCCATGAACAAGTGGTCGGTCGACCAGTACAGCAACGTGGGCCCGCTGTTCCCGCAGAACTTTCAGCTCATCGACATCAGCGGCGACGAGATGAAGCTGCTGTACAACATGCCCATCGGGGTCGGCGAACCACACCTGGCGCAGATCATCCCGATCAGCAAGGTCAAGTCGTGGGAGACCTACCCGGTGGGGACCAACCCGCTGACGATGCAGCCCGACCCGCGGGCGGTGCAGCCCGGCAAGCAGCGGATCGTCCGCGAGGGCAACACGGTGCACGTGTACATGACCGCGATGCGCAGCCACTTCACGCCCGACCGAATCCGCGTACGGCGGGGGGACACCGTGGTGTTCCACATCACCAACATCGAGAAGACCAAGGATGCGATCCACGGCTTCGCGCTGGCCGGTTACAACATCAACCTCAGCCTCGAACCGGGCAAGCACGAGACGGTCAGGTTCCGGGCGACGACGCCCGGTGTGTTCCCCTTCTACTGCACCGAGTTCTGCTCGGCGCTGCACCTGGAGATGATGGGGTATCTGGAGGTCGCTCCGTGACCCTGGGCACCCGGGCGCGGAAGCGGGAGTGGGTGGCCGGCGGGGACGCCCCCGGCCATCCCGCCTCCAAAGGCGGCCCCGAAGCGGCCGCGGCGGCCCGTAAGCTTGTACGGGTGAACGTCCCAGTGGCCCGGCCGATGGTGCACCCGCCGGTGCCCGTCTTCGCGGCTGTCCTGCTCGTCGCGTCGCTGCTGTTTCCCTACTGGACGATCACGCTGTACGCGCCGCAGTATCCGGGCGGGCTGCGCGCGAGCGTGTACCTGACGCACGTGAAGGGCGACACGGACGAGATCAGCAACCTCAACCACTACATCGGGATGAAGGCGCTCGACGAGGCGGCGCCGCTCGAACGCAGCGTGGCCGTCCCCACCGTGCTGCTGTTCGCGCTGGGCCTGGCGCTGTCGGCGTGGGTCCGGCGGTTCCGAGTCCTCCTGCGTCTTCCGGCGATCGCCTTCCCCGCGGCGGTCGTCGCCGACATCGCATACTGGCTGTGGCGCTTCGGGCACTCTCTGGATCCGGCGGCGCCGATCCGCCTGGAGCCATTCATGCCAGTGATCCTGGGACGGGGCGAGATCGCGCAGTTCGCGACGGTGGCCATGTTCGGCCCCGGCTTCTTTCTCGCACTCGCGGCCGCGGGTCTGGCGATCTACGACCTCGTCCGCGACCGACGCAGTTCGCCCCGCGCCGTCACGGCGGTCCCTCGCATCGGAGGCGGCGGGAGATG
Organism: Armatimonadota bacterium; assembly: GCA_031432545.1. Classification (NCBI taxonomy): domain Bacteria; kingdom Bacillati; phylum Candidatus Sysuimicrobiota; class Candidatus Sysuimicrobiia; order Candidatus Sysuimicrobiales; family Candidatus Sysuimicrobiaceae; genus Candidatus Caldifonticola; species Candidatus Caldifonticola tengchongensis. Next base: position 25,242 of record JAVKGX010000017.1, on the reverse strand, counting down.
ACCGGACCGGTGTGCGTGGCCGTCTTGCTGTCCGCGGTGTTCTTCGCCGTCTCGTCGGGGGCGCCGGCATCGCAGGCAACGCCGCTGCAGGCCCGCATCGATGCGGCGGCCCCCGGCAGCGAGATCGTGGTGCGCGGCTCAGAACGCGGCCCGATCGTTGTGCGCAAGCCGCTGCGCATCACCGGGAGACCGGGTGCGGTTATCGACGGAGGAGGAACGGGGACCGTCGTGTCGATCACTTCGCCCGGGGTGGTGCTGACCGGCGTGACGCTGCGGGGCAGTGGGACGGAGCTGAACACCGAGGATGCAGGCGTCTACGTCACCGCACCAAGAGCCATCTTGCAGGACATCCGCATGGAGGACGTACTGTTCGGGGTCAACCTCAAGGAATCCCACGGCACGATCGTGCGGCGCGTGACGATGATCGGCAAGGACCTCCCGCTCAGCCGGCGCGGGGACGCGGTGCGCCTGTGGTACAGCAACCGCGTCACGCTCACCGAGGTCACGATCCGGAGGATGCGGGACGTGCTTCTGTGGTTCTCCACCGGATCGGTGCTGCACGCCCTCGACGTGCGCGACGCTCGCTACGGTGTGCATTACATGTACGGGAACGACACACCCCTCCTTTACAGCATTTTCGAGGACAACGCGGTCGGCGCCTACGTCATGTACAGTACGGGCGTCCGCATTGAAGGGAATCGGTTCCTGCGGCACCGCGGCGCCGGCGGGGTGGGGCTCGCGCTGAAGGAGTCCGACGACGTGCGCGTGGTGGGAAACCTGTTCGCCGGCAACACCGCGGGGATCTACGTGGACGGGACGCCGCTGCGCGAGGGCGGACGGGGCGAGATTGCCGGCAACGTCGTCGCCGGCAACGACGTGGGGATACTGCTGCTGAGCAACGTGTCGGGCAATACGATCTGGGGCAACGTCTTCGAGGCGAACCGCGAGCAAATCCGCGTAGACGGCGGCGCCCAGACCCACAACGTCTGGCAGCGCGACGGCCGCGGGAACTACTGGAGCGACTACGCGGGACTGGACGCCGACGGCGACAGCGTGGGCGACTTCCCCTACGTAGCGCGCCGTTGGTTCGAAGGACTGGACGAAGTCGTGCCCGGCGCGCGGTTGCTGTGGGGAAGCGCGGCGGTCGCGGCGGTGGACTTCGCGGCGCGGACCGTTCCGGTGTTCGCCCCGCAGGTGCTTGTCACCGACCCCCACCCGCTCATGCGTCCTGAGGTCCCGGTGGCGTTCCGGGGTGGACAGGGCTCGGGGGCGTTCGCGCTGGCGTCGCTGGTGCTGGTGGTGCTGGGCGCCGCCGCGTTGCGGGCTGCGGTCGGCCGCCAGCCGTGGAAGGAGAGATTGGCGTGATCGAGCTGCAAGGGGTCTCCGTGCGCTACCAAGAGCGCTACGCGCTGCACGACGTCAGCCTGACCGTCCCAGCAGGGCAAAGGGTCGCGGTCGTCGGAGCCAACGGCGCGGGCAAGACCACGTTGTTCCGTTGCCTGCTCGATCTCGTGCCCTACACCGGGGCGATTCACATCGACGGATTGGATGCGCGCCGCGACGGCGTGCGCGCCCGCAGCCGGATGGGGTATGTGCCCCAGGTGCCGGCGTTCCCCCCAAGGCTGACCGCAGCCGAGGTCGTGGCGCTGTTCCAGCAGCTGAGGGGCGTTTTGCCGGACCCACTCCCGGTGCTGGAGGAAGTGGGGTTGGGACCCCATGCCGACAAGATGATCCGCACGCTGTCCGGCGGCATGGTGCGCCGGCTCGCGCTCGCGGTCGCGAGCATCGGTTCGCCGCCGGTGCTGCTTCTCGACGAGCCCACCAGTTACCTGGACCGCGACGGCGAGGAGTTGCTACTCGACCGGATCGCCTCGGCTGCCGAGGCCAGCCGGACCCTCCTGGTCGCCAGCCACCACCTCCGCGGGCTGGAGGCGCATGTGGACCGCATGATCCTGCTGGATGACGGCCGCGTCGTCGCCGACGCGCTGACCGCAGAGCTCTGGTCGCGGCACTGGGTCGAAATCATCGCGCCCCCTCCCCCGCCGCCGGCGCTGCCCTGCGGCGTGCGGTTGCTGTCGCGGCGCAACGGGGCGCTGCATTTGCGGGTGCCCGACGCGCAGATCTGGGAAACCGTTCGCGCGCTGTCCGGGCGCCCGTTCCGGATCCACGAGCCCGCGCCCGAGGACCTGCTGCGGGAGAGTGAACCGTGACTGCGGCCGGCGTGCTTTGTCGCTGGAACGTCCGCGCGGTGCTGCGGGATCGGTGGTTTGCGGCGACCGCCGCTGCGTTCGCGGTGCTGGCTGTGGCAGCCTCCGCCGTGGCGCTGGCGGGCGCCGGCATCGTCGGCGTGTCGTCGTTCGACCGCGCGGCGGCCGCGCTGGTGCAGCTTACGATGCTGTTCGTGCCGCTCATCGGGCTGACCGTGGGGGCGGGGTGGATCGCGGCCGATCGGGAGAGCGGGGCACTTGCGCTGCTGCTGGCGCAACCGGTGGACCGGCGGGCGGTGTTCACCGGTCAGTTCGCGGGCGTGGCCACCGCAATCGCCGCCGCGATCCTCGTCGGGTACGGTGCGGCCGGAGCGCTGCTGGCTGTGCGCGCAGGCACCGAGCACTTGGGCTCGTTCGTCTGGATGGTGGCGCTGGCGGTCCTACTGGCGGTGGCGATGCTGGCGATCGGGTTCGCGATCTCCGCAGTCGCCCCCAACCGCAGTCACGCTTTGGGTGTGGCGGTGCTGTGGTGGCTGGTGCTCGTGGTCGTCAGCGATCTGGGGGTGTTGGGCACGGCGGCCATGCTGCGGCTGCCTGCGCCGGCACTCATGGCACTCGTGTCCGTGAATCCGGTGAGCGCGTTTCGGATCGGTGCGATCGTCGCGGTCGGCAGCACCGAGACGATCGGTCCGGTGGGAATCTACGTCGCCGAGCGCCTGGGGACAGTGGGCCTGAGCGGGGGGCTGGTCGCGGTCCTGGTCGCCTGGGCGCTCGGCGCCTTCTGGGTCGGTCGCACGCGTTTCGCCCGAGCACCGGTGGACGGATGAGGCATGCAGCGCTCGCAGCGGCGGTGATCCTTTTCGCCGTCGCCTGTTCGTCGCCACCGGAGGCGGTCGCAACAGGTGAGGGTTGGCGGGCCGAACTGACGTGGACGACCCGGCCGGCGGCGCTCCGCCCGGTGACGCTCCGGCTGAAGCTGATCGATGCCTCCGGCCGCCCTCTCGCGATCGGGGCTTTGAGCGCCATGGCGACGATGCCGGAGATGGAGCACGGGGGAGAAACCGTCGCATTCGTCCCGGTCGGGGACGGGATCTTCGAGGCGGTGCACACGTTCTCGATGGACGGCCGGTGGACACTTCATGCGGAGTGGACCTCCGACGGGCGGGTGCACCGCACAGAGTTCCGCATCGAGGTCGGGGCGCACTGAGGCCCCGCCACGGCACGAATGGAACGGGTCTCCATGAGCCGATCGCCTTTCGGCGTCGCAGTCCCCAATGGCCGGTACGTATTCGACCGGGCGCCGCTTTTGATCTACTGGGAGCTCACCCGCGCGTGCGCCCTGGCCTGCCAGCACTGCCGGGCCGAGGCCGTCCCAGACCGTCACCCCCTGGAGCTGTCCATGGAAGAGGGACGCCGGATGCTGCGAGACGCCACAGCCTTCGGCCGTCCCCTGCCCCACTGGGTCCTGACCGGAGGAGACCCCCTCAAGCGGCCGGACCTTGCGGCGCTGGTGGAAGAGGCTCGTGCCTTGGGGTTCGGCGTGTCGCTGGCGCCTAGCGCCACGCCTCTGGTCAGCCGCCAGGCCATCCAGGCTCTTGCGCGCTCGGGTGTGCAAGCCATCTCCCTGAGCCTGGACGGCTCCGGTCCGGACCGCCACGACGCGCTGCGGGGGATCCCGGGCTGCTTCGACCTCACCCTGCGCCTGGCGCGCTGCGTGCGGGAGGAGGGCATCAACCTGCAGATCAACACCCTCATCACCGCCTGCACAGCAGACGACCTACCGGCCCTGTACGGGTTGGTGCGTAGCCTAGACGCAGTCCGCTGGAGCCTGTTCTTCTTGATCCGGGTAGGACGGGGGCGGCTGCTGGAGGAGGTCCATCCGGAAGCCGCAGAGCGCCTGTGTCACTGGCTGTTCGGCCTAAGCCGGCAGTCTCCCTTCGCCATCAAGACCACGGAGGCCCCGCACTACCGCCGTGTGGCGTTGCTCCAGATGCTGCGGGAGGGCATGAGCCTCTCGGAAGTGGCCCAGACCTCCGTGGGCCGCGGATTCGGGGTGAGGGACGGGAACGGCATCGTGTTCGTCTCGCACGTGGGGGAAGTCTACCCGTCCGGCTTCCTGCCCTTGCGGATCGGCAACGTCCGGGAGCGCAGCCTCGTGGAGCTGTACCGTTCTTCCGATATGATGCTGCGGCTGCGGGACACCGACCGGCTGCGGGGGAAATGCGGGCGATGCCCCTTCCGAAATGTCTGCGGCGGCTCGCGGGCCCGCGCCTACGCCCACACGGGTGACCCCATGGCCAGCGACCCCCTGTGCCCGTACCTTCCTTCCGGATCCGGGCGGTAACGCCCCACACCGAGACGAACCGATGCGCGCCCCACTCCCCTAACATTGGGAGGGGCCCCGCCCGCGAGGGCGTGCTTGCGAGCGCCGTGCCACTCGAGCACGCGAGGCGATGACACGGGAGCGCTGCTCGTAACGCAGTTCTTGTTCCTCCCACTGTACCTGTGGCTGTTTTTAGGCGTGACGCTCGGTGAGGCCGTGAGGGCGGAGCCCTTCGTGCGGGTCTTCGCGTCGTCGTCCCCCTTCTGGCGGCCGTCGCGACGCAGACGTGGGCGGAATGGCATGCACCGGGGAGGAGAGCGATCCGCAGTCTGGCGTGGTTGCCCGTGCCGTGTCTGACGGTCGTGCTGTTTCTGATCGCACCCTCCCAGACGGGCCAGGTGGCGGACCACCTGCGGGGGATAGAGCTGGTGGTCGCGGCCTTCGTCCTGTACCTGATCCTCGCGGCGGGGCTGGGCGTGGCCACATCGCGCCTGTTCAGGCTTTCGCACGCGGCGACCCGGACTTTGTTGTTCAGTACCGGGACGCGCAACTCCTTCGTGGTGCTGCCCGTGGTCCTGGCCCTGCCGGCGGGGTGGGGGGCGGTGACCGTCGTCGTGCTCCAGCCCCTGGTGGAGTTGATGGGAATGTTAGTGTATCTGCATTGGGTCCCCCGGTTGACCGCCCGATGGGCGTCGGGCTGCATCTGAGGCCGGAATTGCTTCGGGCCTAGGCGTGCGTCCTGGGGGGACTGCGGCGGTCTATTTGCGGGCCAGGAGGGCGGCTGTGGCGCTTTCGGTCGACTCTTCCCACACAACCCGGTATCGCGCCTTCTGGAGCCTGCCCGTCGAGGACCTGCTGCGTGCGCTCGGGGCGAGCGAGGCGGGGCTGTCGGCTGCGGAGGCTGGAGCGCGGCGCGTGCGCTTCGGTCCCAACGCGCTGGCCGGGCAGCAGCGCTCCCAGGTACTGGCGCTCCTGCTGCGGCAGTTCACCAGCCCCATCGTCCTGATCCTGATGGGTGCAGCTGTACTCTCCTTCGGCCTGCACGACTCCACGGACGCGGCCATCATCCTGGCCATCGTGCTCATCAGCGGGCTGCTGGGCTACTCGCAGGAACGGGGCGCGGCGACGGCAGTCGACAAGCTGCTGGAGACCGTCGAACTGAAGGCTAGGGTGCTGCGCGATGGGCGCGAGGTCGAGGTCCCGACCGACGAGGTGGTGCCCGGCGACGTGGTGCTGCTGGGCGGCGGGTCCGGGGTTCCCGCGGACTGCCGGCTGCTGACCGGACGCGACCTGTTCGTCAACGAAGCCGCGCTGACCGGGGAGAGCTTCCCGGTGGCCAAGGCTCCCGGCGTCGTGCCGTCGGAGGCGCCGCTGGCGGGCCGGTCCAACGCGCTCTTTTTGGGTACCCACGTGGTGAGCGGGAGCGGCCGGGCCGTGGTGGTGCACACCGGGCGGGCCACCGAGTTCGGTCGGATCTCCGAACGGCTGCGTCTTCACCCGCCCGTGACCGAGTTCGAGCGCGGCCTACGGCACTTCGGTCATCTGCTGCTCGAGGTCACGCTGGTCCTGGTGATCATCATCTTCGCCTTGAACGTCTACCTCGCGCGGCCGATCCTCGACTCGTTTCTCTTCGCCCTCGCGCTCGCGGTGGGGTTGACGCCGCAACTGCTGCCCGCGATCACCACCGTGAACCTTGCGCGCGGTGCCCAGCGCATGGCCGAACGGCAGGTGATCGTGAAGCGCCTGTCGGCCATCGAGAACTTCGGCAGCATGGACGTGCTCTGCTCGGACAAGACCGGCACGCTCACGGAGGGGCGGGTGCGCGTGCACGCCTCCCTGGACGTCGAAGGACGCCCAAGCGAGCGGACGCTGCTGTACGCCTACCTCAATGCCGTTCATCAGACGGCCTTCCGCAATCCGATCGACGAAGCCATCCGCGCCCACCGCACCTTCTCCCTGGACGGCTGGCGCAAGCTCGACGAGGTGCCGTACGACTTCGAGCGCAAACGGCTCAGCGTGCTCGTGGAACACCAGGGGCATGTGATCCTCATTACCAAGGGTGCTGTGCGCAAAATCCTGGAGGTCTGCGTCGCGGTCGAAGGACCCGGAGGTACGGCGCGCCCGCTGACCGATGAGGCCCGGGCGGCGATCGAGCAGCGCTTCGCGCATCTCAGCGCCGAGGGATACCGGGTCCTGGGCGTCGCGATCCGCCGGATGGACTCGGCGGCAGCGATCGGCCGCGACTCCGAGTTCGGCATGACCTTTGTGGGGTTGCTGGCCCTCGCCGACCCGCCCAAACCCGATGTCGCGCATGCGGTGGAAGCGCTGGCCAACTTGGGGGTGCGGTTGAAGGTGGTCACCGGCGACAACGTGATCGTCGCCGCACGGACGGCGGCGCAGGTGGGGTTGAGCGAACCGCGCGTGCTCAGCGGCGAACAGCTGGACCGTCTGAGCGACGAGGCGCTGCCCGTGCGTGCCCAGGAAACGGACGTCTTCGCAGAGATCGAGCCCAACCAAAAAGAGCGCGTCATCCGCGCGCTGCGGCGGGCCGGCCACGTGGTCGGATACATGGGCGACGGGATCAACGACGCACCCGCCCTGCATGCTGCGGACGTCTCGATCTCGGTGCAGGGGGCGGTGGACGTGGCCAAGGAAGCGGCCGACATCGTGCTGCTCGAGCGGTCGCTCGCGGTGCTCGAGGCGGGCGTGCGCGAGGGGCGGCGCACCTTCGCGAACACGTTGAAGTACGTCTTCATGGCCACCAGCGCGAACTTCGGCAATATGTTCAGCATGGCCGGTGCTTCGCTGCTCTTGCCGTTCCTGCCTCTGCTGCCCAAGCAGATCCTGTTGACGAATCTGCTTACCGACCTCCCGGAGATGACGATCGCTACCGATCGGGTCGACGCAGACTGGATCGAACGGCCGCGGCGGTGGGACATCGGCTTCATCCGCCGCTTCATGGTCGTCTTCGGTCTGCTCAGCTCTATCTTCGACTACCTGACGTTTGGGGTGCTGCTGTGGGTGTTGCGTGCCGGACCGGCCGAGTTTCGTACTGGGTGGTTCGTGGAGTCGGTGGTCTCGGCGACGCTCATCGTGCTCGTGCTGCGCAGCCGGGGCCGCTTCTTCCGGACCCGGCCGTCCGGGGCGCTCCTGCTGGCGACGGCACTGGTGGTGGCCGCCACCGTCGCCTTACCGTACACGCCGCTGGCCGCGCCCTTCGAACTGGTGCCGCTGCCGCCGCTGTTCTTGGTTGTGCTCGGGGTCGTCGTGCTCGCCTACGTCGCCGGCGCCGAGCTGGTCAAGGGGTGGTTCTACCGGGGAGCGTCGGTTCGGTCGCCGACGGACATCGTGGCCCCTGGTTCACACGGCGGCGCGCACGTCTGAGGCCCGCCACTACCTCTCTTGGGACGCCACGCCGGATCGCCGTCCCCCGACGCCCCTGAGCCGCTCCTCCAGGTACTCCGCGAGGGCGACTGCGTTGTTGTGGCGTTCGTCGCGGGCGCCGAACAACAACGTCACGGTCCCCCCCCGCGCGCACGCCGCACGACCTGTTCGATCTGCGCCTGCGCCGGACTCCCCGACAGCCCCTGCCGGTACCGCCGGCAGAACTCCTTCCACCGGGCCGGATCGTGGGCAAACCACCGCCGCAGGGCATCGCTGGGGGCCAAATCCCGCGCCCAGAGGTCCACCTGCGCCGCGGCCCTGCTCAACCCCCGAGGCCACAGCCGGTCCACCAGCACCCGGAACCCGTCTGAAGGGTCCGGAGGCTCGTACACCCGGCGCACCCGCAGCACGCTTCCATTATCCTACGGCCGCCGGCCTGTGCGCCATGCGGTCTGGCGTACACCCTGGGCGCCGTCCCCGACGTACGGCTGTGCGGCGATCAGGGCGCGCTCGCAGACCTCCGACAGCAGGATCTCGAGGGCGGGGAAGGCGAAGTAGCGCTGCGCGACCGCGAAGTTGTGGTCCGTGATCTCCCGCCGGTGGTCGGGATCGACGACAAGTCTCCAGATCTGGTCGACGGCGTCGGCGGTGAGCTGTCCGTCGATCTCCACGAACCGGAAGCCCCGCCGTGTGATGTCGGCCAGCACCGGGTAGCGGTTGGTGAACAGCGGCAGGCGGTAGGCGGCGGCCTCGATGACCGGATTCCCGAAGCCTTCCAGGTCGCTGGGGAAGGTGACCACATCGGCGTGCACGTAGGCGTCGTGGATCGAGTAGACCTTTTCGGGATCGGTCCTGCGTTCGATCGAGATACGGTCTGCGGCGAGCCGGACCTCGAGATCCCGTGTCGCAGCCATCGAGAGAATTTCCGCCCGCGTCCGCTCGGCCTCCCGTTCGCCGTGCGCCGGCCCAGTGATGAGGAGTACGGCCCGACGCCCGCGCAGTCGCAGTCGCGCGTCGATCGCGGCGAACAGTTCGACGGACCGATCGATGCGCTTGCGTGGCACGATCCGCGAAGGCTGCAGGAAGACGACGTCGTCGGAACGGATGCCCAGGGCATTGCGGAAGTCGGCGTTGTACTCGTCCCGTGTCGCCATCGCCTCGAAGTCGAAGACGTTGGGCATTCGTGTCGCCACGATGCCGTGTCGCCGCCGAAACTCGCGCTGGGCCGCGCTGTTGATGACCACGTGGACGAGGGTGGGGTGTCCCGGCAGAAAGTGGTCGCGGATGAATTCGGCCGCCGCCCCACGGACCAGCTTTTCACGCTCCCAGTAGAAATCGTGGTGACGCGCGATCACCGGTACGGCCAGTTCCTCGACGAGTTCGCAGACGGCGATCCCGGCGGGCAGGTTCAGCGGCAAGCTGAGGAGGTTCTCGATGATCAGCAGGCCAATACCGTGCGTGTCCACAAACGCGCAAAGTTCCCGCTTGATCCCGTCGGGGCACTCGTGCAGCTCCCGCAGCGCTTCTTCCGAGATGTGGTCGGGATCGTAGCGCAGGCGGGCATCGAGCCTCTGGATCTGGCTGTCGTTACACTCCAGACGCGGAACGATCGTGTCGGTCGGCTTGGGCTGGGAGATCGCACCGGCGCACAGGTACACGAAGAACCCCATGCGCTCCAGCGCTTTCTCCCACTTGGCCGCCTCGATGGAGACGCCGTCGGCGGAACGCAGGCGCGCAGACACCATCCCGACGTTCACGTCCCGCCTCGTTGGCCCCGGTGATTCGGTCGATCGCAGACCTCGGGTGATACCTTCCCCGTCAGACTCGAGCTCTCCTGGCCGGCGTGGTGCGGCGGTAGGATCGGAGTGCGATATCAATACGATCCCCTGGCGATCGATAGATTTTTCTGGCACTTGTTCGCTGCCTCGACTACAATTCGCGCACACCGGTCCCGAGGTCGGCGAGTCCCCGAAGGATCCCGACCGGCGTCGCTGCATAACGCTCCCGTAACGCTCTTGCTCTCATGGGGAGAACGGCCGATGACGAGCGCAGCCACAGTCAGGGTCCTGGTCGTCGACCCGCACCCCATCTTCCGGATCGGGCTGGAGGCGGTCCTCCGTTCGGACCCGCAGATCGAGTTGGTCGGCAGCTGCGAGTCGGGACCCGAGGCCCTTCAGCTCTGCGCGTCGTTGCGGCCCGCGCTCGTGATCATGGATGTGGACCTGCCGGGGATGCACGGCGTCGAGGCGTGCCGTGCGGTGAAGCGGCTGCTGCCGGAGGCCGACGTCCTCGTTCTGACGGCGCGTGACGACGACGACGTGGTGTTCGAGACCATCCGCGCCGGTGCCTCGGGATACGTCCTGACGGACATCACCCCCGAGAACCTGATCCGTGCGGTGCATGCCGTGCGGCGGGGCCACACCATGATCCACCCGGGGATCGCGCGCCGGGTGCTGAACCGGCTCTCGTTCATGGCGCGCGACGGCAACGGCACCGGCGGTTTCGGGGACAACCTGACGGAACGAGAGGTCGAGATCCTCGTGGAGATCGCCAACGGGTCCACGAACAAGGAGATTGCCCGCAAGCTGTTCGTCTCCGAGTCCACCGTCAAGAGCCGACTGCGCAGCATCTTCCGCAAGATCGACGCGCGGGACCGCGCGCAGGCGGCCGCCTACGCGATCCGCAAGGGCTACACGCGCTGAGTGCCGCCCTCGACCGGCCACGGGTTGCAGACCGGGCGGTCAGGCATCCTCCGATGGATTCGAAGGAATCGCCTGTTCGAGGGAGGCGCCCTGCGGATCCGGTGTGCCACGCTATACGTCGGGCAGGCGGGGCGGCACGAAAATACACCGGGCGCGGAGGGGTCATGCGAATCCCCAGACTCCTGCTGGTGGGTGCGATCGTGGTCGTCTTTACCGGATGTGGCACCAGCACGGGGTTGCGGATGCCCGGCGGCCCGGCACCCGTCCGGATCTCCGGCATCACGGCCTTCTCGGGGATCGGACCGGTCAAGTACTACGTCGACCGCGCCAATCCCAACTGCAGCGACAGCGGCGCCGGTACTGAGACCCAGCCCTTCTGCACCATCGGGAGGGCCGCGAGGGTCACGAAGGCGGGCGAGACCGCCCAGGTCGCCGCGGGCACGTACGCGGAGGAGGTCTCCGTTGCGAACTCGGGGTCTGCGGGCGCGCCGGTCGCTCTGGTGGCGGCGCCCGGGGCGACGGTGACCGTTACGGGGCAGCGGTACGGATTTCGGATCTCGGGCCGCAGCTGGGTGACGATCCGCGGGTTCACGGTGACGAGGACCACCGACGCGGGGATCTACGTGTACAGCGCGTCCCACATCGTCCTGGAAGGCAACACCGTGAGCCACGCCGCGCGCCGAGGAGGCATCTACCTGTACCTGTCCTCGTACGTCACGGTTCAGGGCAGCGACGTCAGCTATTCGGGCACCCCTTCGTCGGACAACCTCGCGCCGGGGATCGTGGTGCGCGATACGACGGACACGAGGATCGCGAACAACAGCGTCCACCACAACTCCAACCACGGGATCTATGTCATCTACGCGTCCACACGTGTGGAGATCGTCGGCAACCGCATATTTGGCAACGACCGCGGCCCGGAGCAGCGGGGTGCGGCGGGCATCGAAGTCCGCAGCCGCGGCAACCTGATCGCCGGAAACATCGCGTACGACAACCAGGACAGCGGGATCAACCTCCGCGGCGACGGGCACGACAACCTGGTCGTCAACAACGTGAGCTACAACAACCGGGACCACGGCATCGACGTCTTGAAGGTCACCGGCAACCGAATCATCGGCAACACCGTGTACAAGAACGCGGTCGACGGGATCAGCGTCGAGGGGGGTTCGACCGGGACGCTCGTCGCGAACAACATCAGCGTCGACAACGGCATCAACAACTCCGCCTCAAGCGGAAACCTGTGGGTGTCGGCCGACTCGATCCCTGGTACGACCGCGGACCACGACATCCTGTACCACAGCGTTCCCGGCCAGACGCTTGTCCGATGGGGCTCGAAGCGGTACTCTAGCTTGGCCGCGTTCGTGGCGGCCACGGGGATGGAGCGCAACGGGATCGAGGCGGATCCGCGGTGGCGAGACCCGGCGGGGGGAGACTTCCGTCTGTTGGAGGGTTCCCCCGCGATCGACTCCGCAGACTCCGGAGTGAGCGGTCAGCAGGACACCGACGCCGAGGGGCGGCCACGGCGCGACGACCCGGGGACACCCAACACCGGCACGGGCCCCCGGCTGTACGACGACCGGGGCGCCTACGAATACTGACCTACCCGGTGCCGAGCGATTCAGAGCCGGCCGCAGTCGACGTTGCGGTTCAGGCAGTCATCGGTGAGCTTCTGGAGCCTGGACTGGTCCCACGTGTTCCAGAAGTCGCCATGGATGCTGTACACGCTCCCGCTCGCAAGGGTAATGTTCCCCGTCGTCGTGCCCACCGGGAACTCCAGCCGCATGATGATCCTGGGAATGGCCACCGGGTGCGTGGCCGGGCATGCGCCGCTCTTCGGGTATGCGAGGTGGCTGCGGTGGTCGGCGGAGTCGGGGTTCCTGCCGTCCCAACAGTTGGGGAACCCGACGTGGAGCGAGATGATCCCGACCGAGCAGGACGTGGGTGGCTCCTTGAGCTTCCCGGTGCTGTTGTCCGCACATCCCCAGTAGATTTCACGGCCGAGCAGAGGGTTGTCGGCAGCGGTCATCGCGCCCGCGTTGCCCACGACGACCCTCAGGTCCGGTGGAGGCGCGTGGATACGGGTTGTGGAGGCGAGGTTGTTCTTCCGATAGTAGAAGCGCTGGCGGGCGTTGCGGCCGCCGTAGCTGCCGGCGGGGTCGATCTTCACGCCGTCCCGGTACAGCGCAGGCGTCCAGTAACCGGCTGTGTCTCCCGATGTCGGGCTGCATGTGGTCTCGGACGTGGCCATTGACGAGTAGGTGCTCGAGGCGTTGGTGCTCCGGTTGGCGAAGAAGTCATGCAGGTGGCTTGCGCCGGCGTGTCCGAAGTGCACGATCGGGTCGTCGGCCAGCGCGTGGGAGAACGGACACTGGACGATCCAGCCCGGGCTACCGGATTCAGGCTCAACCTCGGGGTCCGAGCCGGGACCCGGACCTACGCCGGTGAGCGCGCCACCGCCGCACGCGGCCACGACCAGGACCATGGCGTAGACGAGCCAGACTCTGGACAACCCTGTGTGCGTGCCCATGGTCTCCTCCCTCGCAGGCGTACGCCCGCGCGAGGGCTCTGCACCCGAAAAACAAGAGCAGACAGGCCCGCGCAAAACAGGACCGTCTGCTCCCGTCCGTCCCCGTTCGGCAGCCCGGCTGACTGTCGCCAGTCCCGTGGCTTTGCGAACCGCCCTCGCGGGCGGGGTGCCCTTGTCGCGGGTCTGCTATTCAGTTGGCTGACACGTGTGGGTTATGCACCGGCGGACAGAATTCCTGCTGGCCGGCGTGCTTGACTTCCGACAAGACACGGATCGCTGTGCCCTGTTCGTCCCGTCGGGAGCGCGCCGATGAACGCTGCCCCGGTGCGCAGGACCGGGCGGCGTTGTGGTGGAACACCAAGGGCACGGCTCGCAGTCCCGCCGTGGAGGATTCCAGGTGACCAACAGCGCTGCGTCCGACGGTCCCGTGTGCCGGGGAATCGAGATCCTGGCGCGCTTGACCGCCGAGCTCGACGCTGCGGGTGTGGATTACTGCCACTGGAAGAGCAACGCCTTCGTGAAGGAAGTCGCGTGGGGGGAGGGTGATCTCGATCTGCTGGTCCCGGCTCAATCGGCGACGGCGTTCTCCGGGGTCGCGACCAAGCTGGGGTTCAAGTCCTTTGTGGCTTCGCCGTGCCGCGCGTACCCGGGGATCGTGGACCACCTTGGCTTCGACCAAACGACCGGTGTGCTGGTGCATTTGCACGTCTACCACCGCCTCGTCACCGGTGAGACGCACCTCAAGGGGTACGAACTCCCCTGGGATTCGCTCATGCTGTCGACGCGCCGGCGTGATCCGAACAGCGGTCTGTACGTCCTGGATCCGGACCTGGAGATGGTCGTCTTCCTGGTCCGCGAAGCGCTGAAGTTGCGGACGCGGGACCGGCTCCGCCACCTCCGCACCCCCTACTGGCGCGGCCGCCGTCTTGCGGAGTACGAGTGGCTGCGCGAGCGGGCGCGTCCGGAAGGGGTGGAAGACATGGGGCTGCGCGTACTGCCGCCGCGGGTCGCGCAGACGCTGCGCGGGATGTCCGAGAGGATGCCCTCCGTCGCCGAGGTCGCGAGGCTGCGCCGGGCCGTGGCTGCCGCGCTCGCCGTCCACCGCCGCTACGGCCCACTGGGCGCCATCTGGCAGGCGTGGATGCGGGAGATCTGTTGGGCGTGGGGAGGCCTGGATCGCAGGCTGCTGCGCCGGCCGGTGCCGCACACCCGCGTACCGGCGAGCGGTGGTGCGCTCGTCGCCTTCGTCGGCTCCGACGGGTCGGGCAAGTCCGCGGTCGTCCGTACGGTCGAAAAGTGGCTGTCGCGCAAGGCCGCGGTGTACACGGTGTACTTCGGCAGCGGCGAAGGGCCGGCTTCGCTGTTGCGCTGGCCCCTGAGGATGGCTCTCCGTGTGCTGAGGTCGGACCGGCGCACCGCGACACCTGCGCGGGAGGGCGGCGGAGAGTCCGAACGAGGCTGGCAGGTGATCGCGAGGGCGGTGTGGGCGCTGGTGCTGGCCTACGAGAAGCGGGGCAAACTCCGGCGGGCGTGGCAGGCAAAGGATCGGGGGATGGTCGTGCTGTGCGACCGCTACCCGCAGAACCGCGTGCCGGGCCACATGGACGGGCCGCTGCTGAGCCGGTGGACCGAGCACCGGTGGAGATTCCTGCGCTTTTTGGCCCGTTGGGAACGCATCCCCTACGACCGGGCGGCAACCCGACCGCCCGACGCCGTGATCCATCTGGTCGTCTCGCCGGAGGTCGCCAGCGGTCGCAAGCCCGGGATGGATCCTGCGGACATCGTCCGGCGCACGAACTCCGCACACGTCGTCGCCCACGCCGCGGGCGCGCAGGTGTTCACCGTGGACGCCGATGCTGGGCTGGACGAGGTCGTGGCTGAGGTGAAGCGGGCGGTATGGAGCGTGATCTGAGGGCTTCGCTCAGGGTCGTCCCACGCTCAGGTAGGTGAAGCCGAGGCGGCGCATCGACGCGGGGTCCAGCAGGTTGACGGCGTCGACGATGTTCGGTGAGCGCATCGTCGTCCGGATGCGCCCGTAGTCGAGTTCGCGGAACTGAGGCCAGGCGGTGGCCAGCAGCAGGAGATCGGCGTCGGCTGCGGCCTCGTAGGGGTTGCGGACGACGCGCCCCTCGACGTCCGCCGCTTCGAGGCCGGGATCGTACGAGGTCACCTCGGCGCCCCGGCGCACCAGCCGGTCCACGAGCACCGAGGCGGTCGAGTTGCGGACGTCGCTGGTGTTGGGTTTGAACGTCAGGCCGAGCACCGCGATGCGGCGGTCGTACAGCGAAGGCCCCAGCAGCGCGTGCACCTTCGCCAGGATCTCGCGCCGCTGGTGTTGGTTCTTCTCCAGCACCGCCTTCAGGAAGTACGGTTCGTAGCCGGCGTCTTCGGACAGCCGGATCAGCCCCTCCAGGTCTTTCGGCAGGCACGGGCCGCCGAAGCCTACGCCCGGCCGCAGGTAGTCGTGGCCGATGCGCCGGTCGTAGCCGATGCCCTGCGCGACCACCTCCACGTCCGCGCCGACGCGCTCGCAGATGTTGGCGACCTCGTTGATGAACGAGATCCGCATGGCCAAGAACGCATTCGCGGCGTACTTGATCATCTGCGCGTTCTCGATGGTCGTCTCGAGGATGGGTGCCTGCAGCGGCTCGAACAGCTCCCGGACCATGGCCCGCGCGTCGGCGCTGTCCGCTCCGACCACCACGCGGTCCGGGAAGAAGAAGTCCGAGACGGCGTGGCCCTCGCGCAGGAACTCCGGCGTCGCCACCAGGTCGTAATCCGATCCTTCGCGCAGCCCCGACCGTTCGAACACGCGCCGAATGGCCGCGTGGGATCCCACCGGGACGGTGCTCTTGACGGCCACCACGAAGTGGCGGTTCATTTGGCGGGCCAGCCGCAGGGCGACCTCGATCACGTGCGACAGGTCCGCTTCGCCGTTGCTGCGGCGCGGGGTGTTGACGGCCACGAACACGATGGCCGCTTCGGCGAGGGCCTCGGGCAGCGACGGCGTGAACACGAGGCGACCGGAGCGCTGCTGTTCGTGCAGCAGTTCCGGTAGATCCGGCTCGAGGAACGGGCAGAAGCCGCCGCGCAGCATCTCGATGCGTTCCTCGTTGACGTCGAAGGCGCGCACGAGGTGGCCCAGGTGCGCGAGCCCGGCAGCGGTGATCGTTCCGACGTAGCCGGCGCCGCCGATGACCGCGACGGGCACCGGGCGGAGTGCCGTGCCGCGCAGCGCTGCGACTTTGCTATCCAAGGGGGACCACCTCTCTGCGTTCGGCCAGCATCGCCTCGACGGTGCGGCGCAGGCCCGTCTCGAAGTCGACGTGGGGCTCGTAACCGATCAGCCGTCGGGCGAGGCCAATGTCGGCTTCGGTGTGGCGGACGTCTCCGGGCCTCGCTGGTTCGTGTACGACCTGGAGCGCGCGACCGAGGATCCGTCCGACGTGGCAGACCAGGTCCAGCAGCGTGTGGCGCCGGCCCGCCCCGACGTTCATCGTGGCCGCCTCAACGTCGGCGTCGGCGGCCCGCAGGTTCGCCTCCACGACGTTGTCGACGTAGGTAAAGTCACGCGACTGAAGCCCATCCCCGTGGACGGGCAGCACCGCGCCGTCCATCGCCAGACGGATGAACTTGGGGATGACCGCCGCGTAC
The DNA here is from genome assembly GCA_031432545.1 of Armatimonadota bacterium. Lineage (NCBI taxonomy): Bacteria > Bacillati > Candidatus Sysuimicrobiota > Candidatus Sysuimicrobiia > Candidatus Sysuimicrobiales > Candidatus Sysuimicrobiaceae > Candidatus Caldifonticola > Candidatus Caldifonticola tengchongensis. The sequence continues at coordinate 8,445 of JAVKGX010000017.1, read as the reverse complement.
TCGGACGCCGGATCCTGCCACGGACCGAAGACGTTGAAGTAACGCAGGCAGACGGTGGGCAGTCCGAAGGCGCGGCTGTACGCCTGGCACAGCGCCTCGCCGGCGAGCTTGCTGGCCGCGTAGGGCGAGCGCGGCTTGGGGATCTGCCCCTCGTGCTTGGGAAGCGGCGTGTCCCCGTAGACCGACGAAGAGGAGGCGAACACGAGCCGGCGCACTCCGGCCCGCCGGGCCGCCTCCAGCACGCGCAGCGTCCCCGCGACGTTGACCTCCGTCGTCGCCTCCGGGTCGCGCATCGAGCGCGGGACCGAGCGGAGGGCTGCCTGATGGAAGACGACGTCCACTCCAGCGCAGGCGCGCGCGACGACGTCGAAATCTCGGATGTCGCCGTTGACGAGCTCACAGCGCGCGCTCAGCGCGACGGGCCGGCTGGGGCGTTCGGACATCCGCAGGTGCACTTCGCTGGCAGGCCACCCCAGCGCCCGCGCCAGATTCTCCGGTGTGCCCTCGCAGAAGTTGTCCAGCACCCGCACGGCGTCGCCGCGCTTTAGAAGCGCGGCCACCAAATGGGCGCCGATGAACCCGGCGCCGCCGGTCACGAGCATCGTCCGCATCTTGCCCTCCTCTGGCAGGATGGGTTGATCGGTCATGCGAACCGGACCATCGCTGTGTGGCCGCTGCGGCCGGGTGGGGGGCCGACGTCCTGGCCGTCGAGTTCCACCCAGGCGTGCGCACGGTGGTCGGCCGCATGGGGCGGCAGGCCGATGACGACCTCGGCCGGGTCCCCCTGCTCGCGCAGCAGACGGTAGAGGACCAGAGCGTTGACCAGACAGGTCGGGCCGATGCGACCGAACGTGAGACTGCGCGCCACCGCGCGGCTCAGGGTCCGGGGTGGGTACCGCCGGCGCGCAAGACGCGTGGGCCGGCCGAGCGCCGCGACGAATTCCGGGAAGGGAACCCGTCCCATCCCGAAGCGCACGCGCGCGTAGCAGCCCCACACGCGCAGGAGCAGACGCACCTTGGCCGCAAGCGAAAGCGGGTTCGCGGGTGGCTCACGCATCGCTGTGGCAGAGTGCGGAGAGCGTGGCGACCGCCGCCGGCAGGTCTTCCAGCCTGAGCGCGCGGTGGAAGTTCCACAGCGAGACGGTTCGTGCGACCGCTGCGACGCCCGCGAAGCACCGGGTGCGGTCGGGGTCGTTGGGCAGCCGGAACGCCAGGGTCCACAGGTCCGCGAGCCCGTCGCGGAGCGTCGTGGGCTCCAGCCGGGGCGAGCCGTTGCCGGCGCGCAGGAAGACCACCGCGCGCAGGGGCACGGGGGTACAATCCCCGCGACGGGCGTCGTCGATCGCCAGGCACACCCGGTCGTCGAGGCGTCCCACCTCGCACACACCGGACAGAGCCAGCCGGTCGGCGACGTCCCTGCGGATCCGCAGCGTCGCCGGACCTGGGACGGCCGCCGGCTGTGGCAGCGGTCGTATGCACGTCAGGTCCTCGGAGAGCAGTCGGAACCCGGCCTGGTGGAAGGCCGCTGCGAGCGTGGTCTTTCCGAACCGGCTGGGTCCGGCCAGCACGATCGCGCCTCCGTGCGCCTCAACCGCGGCGGCGTGGAGCGTCAGGTCGCCGCGTCCGACCGCGCACAGCGTGGTCGGCAGGCCCCACAGCCGGTGTTCGCGCCGCAGGTGTTCGTCCGTGTCCGGGACCTCGATCCGCAGGACATCGGGCTGCACGCGGTACCAGCCGACCTCCGAGATCCACAGCCGGTAGGTGCGCCCGTCGGAGTACAGACGGGCGTGCAGGGCGTTGTCCGGTCGGGGTGTCCACTCGATCCACAGTTCGTCGTGCGGGTCTGGCCCCGGTCGGGCGCCGCCGACGATCTCCAGAGGCACGCCGCCGCCGTGCCGGAGGTAGTGGAACTCCAACTCCGACCGGACCGCGAAACCGGAGCACGCCCGCAGGCCGTCTGTCGTCATGTGCACGTCACCACAGTGCGAGGAACGCCTGGATCGAAGCCAGGTCCTTCGCCCACAAAAACTCGGACAGTTCCAGGTCTTCCATATGGAGCCGGTACGCGAGGACCTCGTAGTCGATGCTGCGTAGGCGGTGCTTGGGTTCGACCAGCCACCGGCGCAGCGCCTTGTAGTCGATGTTGTCCCGGATCGCGTCGTCGAAGTACGTCTTGTCCGACCGGTCAAGGATCGTATCCGGCACCCGCCCGCGCAGCAGGCTTCGGACCAGACCCTTGGGTCGGACGTCCGGGAACTTCACCTCCGCGGGCAGGCTCATGAAGAACTCCCACAGGTCCACGTCGGCCCAGGGGACCCGCACGCGCACGCCGCACACCTCCTGGCACACCTCGTCGGCGCAGCCCGCGAGGTTGGCGCCCTCGAAAGCGGGCATCTGCGCGTGCCGCCAAGTCGGCCTCGTCGCCTCCACGGTGCGCCGGGCCTGCCGGACGCGATCGGCATCGAGCCAGTCCGGTGCGCGCACCCGCGGCCCGCCCCTCACCCTTCGGTAGGCTGCATACAGCCGGGGGAAGGCGGCGACGGCCAGATGCCCGGCGAGCGACCCGAGCCCGACTCCGTTGGCCCGGTACCCGCGCAGGTGCCGGGCCAGAGTGCGGATGCGGCCGCGCCGGAGCAGGTGGCGGAACAGACCCTGGCGCATCTCGACCAACCCCTCCGCGTACTCGCCGGTGATGACCGTCCGGTACCCGAGCGCGCGAGCGCACCGATACATCTCCTCGGTTTCGGAGATCGTGTACTGGGGGTGGACCGGGGACCGGGTCAGACGGGTCCAGTACTCCAGATGGTCCGTGGGGCGGGCTGCGGGAACGTACGTGTGGAGCACGAGCCCGGCCGAACTCGCCATCGCCCGGATGAACTCGCTCTCGTCAGCGGTGGGGTGCTGCGGATAGACGGCGGAAACCGCTCCCAGCGGCCGCCCCCAGCGCGCGCGGTGCAGGGGGGCCGCGAAGGCGGCCACCGCGGTCGAGTCGATCCCTCCGCTCAGCGCGATGGCGTCTGCACCGGTCAGGGTGCGGGCGACCGCCTGGGACATGCACGCCGCGAACCGCTCGGCGATCTCGTCGTCTGCCAGCCGTGCGCTCTCGATCAGGTGCTCCGGACGCCAGTAGCGGTGCAGGCGCACGGAAGAGCCGTCCGCGCACAGGGTCGTCGCCGCCGGCAGGGTCCGCACCCCCAGGTGGGTGCCGGCGCTGCCGTCGCAGAACTTGTACAAGAGCGCTTCCAGTCCATCCAGGTCCGGCTGCAGGCCGGTGGGCAGCACCGGTTCGAGCTCCGCCGGTTCGCTGGCGACGGCGACTGTCCCGGCGCGTTCGGAGTAGACCAGGGTATACAAGCCCACGTGGTCGCGGAAGCACCACAGCTGCCTGCCATCGGTCACCGCGGCCGCGAAGGCGCCGCGCAGCCGGGCCGGAGCGTCTTTGCCGAAGCGCTGGAACGTCGCCAGCACCGCCTCGGCCGGGGTGGCTACCCGGTCGCCCGGTTCGGCGGCCAGCTCAGCCAGGTTGTCGAGCGTCCCGCAGAAGACCGCACCCCATCCGTCCCGCGTCGCCGAGCCGGCATCCGAGCCGTCTTCGGTTCTGCTGAAGCCGAGCAGGCACCTGCCGACGGCTACGCATTGGCGGCACGTGCCGCGGTAGGGTGCCGATCCGAGCATGCGCTCGCCCAACTGCGGATCGGGAGGGAAACCGACGGTTGCGACGATGGAACCCATAGCTCAGCGTTCGCCACCGGGGACATCGTGGAGCGACTCCGCGGTCCCGGGTGGGACGCGGACCGCGGAGTGCGGGGTTACGGGTGCTGTCGCACCTACGTCCCCGTATGGCCGCAGGACGCTTCTCCGAACTTGTCGCGCGGACAGGAGCAGTCCCAGTCCTTGGGTGGTGGTCCAGAGCCACCACACCGTGTGAAGGTGTGATCCTGGATCAGTCCGAAGTCCGCGACCTGCGGCTTCTCGTACCTCATGGCTCACCTCCTTTCCGTGATGTTTTGCCGAACACCTGGCGGTTCGTGTCAGGTGGTGCGCACGACGTCGCGGTCGGCCAGAGCTTGTATGAACTCCCTCACGTCTCGCTCCACGGCATCCGGCGCGTCCGGCACGGCGGCCCGTACACCGGCCAGGACCTCCCCCAGCGTCGCGCCCTCCGTCCCCAGCAGGTCCCAGATCAGGGCACCCACCGGATTGAGCCCGTGGTAGTGTGCGGTGTCCAGGTGCAGCAGCACCGCGCCCTGGCCGGGCGCGAGTTCCTGGTAGACGACCCGGTCGTTGCGGACGATCTTCGTCTGCGCGGTGATCATCGAGCACCTCAGTACAGGCCAAGCGTCCCGCGTCGACGCTCTGCGCGGAACGCCGCTTGGAACGCCCCGAGCCCCACAAGCAGCGTCGCCACAGAGATGGCCAACACGGCCAGCACATCGGGCGCGACGTCGGCCCATCCGGAACCGCTCAGCAGCGCCGCGCGCATCCCGTCCAGCACGATCGCCATCGGGTTGACCGCGGCCAGATGAAAGAGCCATTGCGGGAACACGGAGACGGGGAAGTACGCGCCGGACAGCACGGCCAGCGCGGCGGTCCCCGCACCGATCACGCTCCAGGCGTTTTTGAACCGCAGCGTCGCCGCGGCGCTGAGCGCAGCGACGCCGGCGACGAAGGGTGCGAAGGCGACCAGCAACAAAAGAGCCGAGAGGACCCCGGCCGGGTGGAGCGTCACTCCGAGCAGGCCGACCATGCCCAGGAACAGGGCCATCCGCACGGGCAACAGCATCAGTTCGTAGGCGACGAGCCCGAACTGGAGCGTCACCATGGAAACCGGCGCCACGAGCAGCGACTCGATCGTCCCGATGAACTGCTCCGTCCTGAGGGCGGTTGCCAGCCGGAACGCACCCAGCTGGAAGAACGTCGTGACCGCCACACCGACCGAGACGAACGCGACGTATGCCGTCGGCCCCTGCCCGCCGATCCGGGACGGGTCGACGATCTGCGCGACGAAGTAGAAGACCGCCACCTGGCCGATCATGCCGGCGAACCCGCTGAGGAAGTTCACCGGGTAGCTCCAGGCGATCAGGAAGTCGCGGCGCACGAACGCCCAAACCGCCCCCAGCCCTGGCAGGAAGCCAGGATACGGACGTGGCGGCGTCGTGATCGTCATCGGCTGTCTCCTCGGGTGATCTGCAAGAAGACGTGCTCGACCTCCGGCGTCTCCTCGCGGCACGCCAGGACCTGGAAGTTCGAAGCGGTCAGGGCCGCCACCGCATCGCCGAGGATCGCGCCCTCGGGCAGGGCGAGCAGGAAGTGTTCGGCCTGTGCGGTCGGCTCGATCGTGCCGGTCGTACCCAGCGCTCTGTCCAGCGCCTCGGCCAGGTCCGGGACACGCCGCGCTCCGTCGCGAACCTGCAGGATGTATCGGCGGGGCAAGGACCGGCTCAGCAGTTCCGGGACCGTACCGTCGAACAGGACACGTCCGCGACCGAGCACCGTCACGGTGTCGGCGAAGCCCCGGATCTCCTCGACGCGTTGGGTCGTCCAGATCACCGCCGTGCCGCGCGCGGCGCGCGCGCGCACGAGCGTACGGACCGCCTGTGCCCCCTCCGGATCCAGGTCGTGCGTCGCCTCGTCGACCAGCAGGACAGGTGGGTCGGTCAACAGCGCGCGCGCCACCGACAACCGCTTCTGCATGCCGTGGGAGTAGCGCCCGACGGCGACCTCCCCGGCGTCTGCCAGGCCGACCTGGTCGAGGACCTCGCGTGCCCGCCCGGCCGCCTGCCGCCCCCGCATCCCGTGCAGCCTCGCGAAGAAGACGAGGTTTTCCAGGCCCGACAGGCGCAGATAGAAGGTGCGGTCGCCGGAGGGGACCAAACCGATAAGGCGCCTGGTCACCCATCCACCGTCGGTCACCGCCTGCCCCAGGATCCGCGCCTCTCCTTCGTGGGGGTCTATCAGCCCGGTCAGCACGCGCAGCAGGGTCGTCTTGCCGGCGCCGTTGGGGCCGAGCAGCGCTGCGACCTGCCCCGGCACGACGCGCATCGACACCCGGTCGAGGGCAACGACGGCGCCGAAGCGGCGCGTCACCTCCACGAGCTCCACCGCCGGAGACCCGCTGCCTTCCTGCCTGAACGACGGTGCGCGCGCGCGGCCCGCAGTCGTCCCGTCTGCCCGTAGGTCCATGTGCGACGCTTCTGGCCGGCTACCCACGGACCACCTCGCTGCCGTACTTCCAGATCAGGCGCAGCGGGCGGAATGCGTAGTACAGCACCGACAGCGCCGGAGGCAGTCGCAGGGCGCTCCAGTCCTGCAGGTTTGGCGTGGTGGCCGACCTCCAGACATACCGAAGGCGGTCGCCGATCCGCTCCCGGCAGCGGTAGTAGAACATCGAAAACCCCACTCTTTCGGCCACGGCGGAGTGGTCGGGCACCCACAGGCGACGCGTCACCTGGTCGCGCAACGTACCGACCATTGGATCGGTGGCCGCCCCTGCCGCGAGGATGTCCGGCAACGGGGCGCGCAGCAGCGATCCCGCAAGCGTTGCCCCCACAAGCACCATCCGCGTGCAGCCCATCGACCGTGCGCGTTCGAGCGTCGCTTCCCAGTCAGGGCGTTCGTGCCAGAGAAACTCCGCGACGTCGGCGATCCACAACAGCCTCGACCAGCGGTGCTTGGCACCGTGCGCGCACAGCACGATCAGGAGGTCTTCGGGCGCCAGATCGGGAATGGACCGCCCTCCCAGCGGCTGGACGGTCCTGCGCCGCCACAGCTCGTCGAAAGGGAGTGCAAAGAGCAGGTACCTCTGCGCCAGGCGCCAGTGCAGCTCGACGACCATGCGACCGTCGCGGCGGACGAAGTTGCGCATCGCGCCGTGGGCCAGATAGAAGGCCTCCTGCCGGGGCGTCAGCGGGATGTCGGGGCGGTATCCGGACTCCATGAGCAGTCGGTGGGCTGGCTCGGCGTCTGAGGGATGCACGAGCACGTCGAGGTCCCGAACTTCGCGAAGTCCGACGTTTCCGTACAGCCGAAGGGCGAGCGTCGGCCCCTTCAGCGGCATCACCCGCACCCCCCCGGCGGCGAAACGTTCCAGCAAGCGCAGCAGTTCGGCGGTCAGGAACAGGTTCTGCGCGAGGGTGTCCTCCAGGGCCGCGCGCAGCCGGGCCGCCACCCAGAGCGGGATGGCTTCGGCGCTAAGGCGTCGGTGGACGAGCGAGAGCACGCCGTGCCCGGCCGCGAGGGCCAGGAAGGCCTCCCACGCCGCGTCGTCGGCGGGCAGCCCGGCAGCCACCGCATCGGTCGCCGCCTGAGGATTGGCGCACAGCAGCAGCAGGGCTTGGGCGGGTGTGGTCGGCGCGACGGAGCGTGTCACGGTCGGTGGACCCCCATCTCCCGCGCTGCCTGGACCAGCGCATCCCACAGCGGGTTGGCGCGGCCGTCCTTGTCGAGGAACGTGCGCAGCGAGTCGCGCCAGGGGCGGTGCCAGGCCCACAGGTCGACCCCGTCGGCGCCCTGGAGAAGCGGCACGCTGACGTGCGCCGCGACCTGTCTGCGTGCCGTCGCGGCGTCGTGCGGGTAGGAAGGCTCGGAGAACGACAGTTGCGCCGTGCGGTTGAACAGCAAAAACGGCTGCGGAAACATCGCGCGAGCCTTCTGCCACGCCCTCGCCTGGACGTCCGGGTCGAAGTTGCGCAGGCTCGTCGACAGAAAGAACCCGTCGACGTACCCGGATTCGTAGAACATCTTGAGGACGTAGTCGCGCAGGTAGCGGGAGTTGCCGACGAGGTACTGCGCGCACAGCCTCTGCCCCGGCTGGTTGCAGGTCAGCTCGCCGTCGATCACGTCGACGATCACCGGCACGCCGGGGGCTTCGCGGCGCAGCACGCCACCGGTCGCGCGCAGATAGGCAAGCGCCGTCTGTGGATCGAGCGCTTCGTTGAGTTCGTCGGCAATCCGTATGCCCGCGATCGTCCCCGGGTTGGCACGGACCTGGGCGACGACGGCCCGAACGGTAGGGGCGATGTCCTTGCCCGCTGCAAAGTCGCGCTTCTCGTCGAACTGAATGTAGACGGCGAGCCCTGCGGCCCGCGCCGCCCTGACGAGATCCTGGTCGCCGGCAGCGACGATCACGGCGTTGAACACCCGCCGGATCTGCTCGAGGTCCCAGGTCCGGCTGCGGAAGACGTACTTTCCCTCGAGCCGGTTGGCGTGGACGGCGAGGACAGCACGGTCTGGTGCCCGAGGCGGCGCGGAACGCGAAGGCGGCGTCCCAAACGCCAAGATGAGCAGGAGGATCCCCGCCATGGCCCACGTCAGACTGATGCTGACCAGCCGAGAGCGCCCCGCCTGACCGAAGCGCAGGACCCGGGCGGGATCCACGTGCCCGAGCGCGGGATGCGGGCTATTGACGTCCGCGTCTGGGGCCCCCTGGAGACCGCGTGCCACGGC
>JAVKGX010000016.1 GCA_031432545.1 Armatimonadota bacterium | reverse complement strand
CAGCAGCCCCGCGCGCGTCGTCGCCCCGATCAGGGTGAAGGGCTTGAGCGCGTAGCGCAGGGTACGGGCGTGCGCGCCCTTGTCGAGGGTGAAGTGGACGCAGAAGTCCTCCATCGCCGGGTACAAGAACTCCTCGACGGCGCGGCTGAGGCGGTGGATCTCGTCCACAAACAGGATGTCGCCCTCGTTGAGGTTGGTGAGGATGCCCATCAGGTCCCCGCCCCGCTCCAGCGCCGGCCCGGACGTCTGCACCAGGTTGGCGCCCATCTCCGCGGCGACGACGTTCGCCAGGGTCGTCTTGCCCAGCCCCGGCGGCCCGTGCAGCAGGATGTGGTCCAGCACCTCGCCGCGCGATCGGGCGGCCTGGATGGCGATCCGCAAGCCCTCGCGAACCTTCTGCTGGCCCACGCACTCGTCCAGCGTCCGCGGCCGCAGCGTCCGCAGGAACCCCGTCTCCTCGAGCGGTACCTGACCGGCTGTGAACCGTTCGCGCGTCATGACTGCGTCCCCGCTGCCTCTTCAAGAAGGCGGTCGCGGCCGATCCCCGGTCTCATCCGATCTCCTTGTGCGCCCGGTACACTTCCTGGAACAGCTCCTCGGCCGTCGCGACGGCCGGGTTGCGCCGTAGCGCCTCCTCAACCATCCGCCGTGCCTCCGCCGGCCGGTGCCCGAGCTGGCGCGTCAGCACCTCCAGCACCTCGCTCTGGATGTCGGCGCGCTGCGGCGGTTGTGCGGGCGCGGCGGCATCTCGCAGCAGCGCAAACTTCCCCATCTTGCCGTGCAGCGCGGCCACCACCTTCTCCGCCGTCCGCGTGCCGACTCCGGGCAGCCGTCGCAGATAGGCGACGTCCTTGCGCTCGATCGCGTCCGCGATCTCGTGGACCGGCCGCGCCATCGCCCGCACCGCTTTCGCCGGGCCGAGCCCGTCTACGGTGATAAACCGCTCGAAGAACTCCTGTTCCGCCTCCCGCAAGAACCCCACCAGCACCGGCCTCGGCTGGTTCGCGCTGACCTGGTAGGAAACGAACAGCTCCACGACCTCATCGCGTGCGCCCCCGGACGCCATCTGCGCGGCCAGGTAGGCAGGGAGCACGACTTCGTAGCCGATCCCCCCGCACTCGACCACGATCGAGGTCTCGTCCCGCCGGAGCACCCGGCCCTTCAGGTAGGCGATCACCGGTCGGTCACCGCCTTCAATCCCGGGCCTGGGCCGACTTCCCCTCCCGTGCCCCACCCGCCGCCGAACCCCCGTCGCCGCAGTACGGTTGTCGCCAGCGCCAGCGCGTCCGCGGCGTGGCTGTCCAGCCGCCCCCTCACGCCCAGCAGCGTCCGCACGGCCGCCTGCACCTGGGCCTTCGGAGCCCGGCCGTTCCCACACACCGCCTGCTTCACGGCCGCGGGCGCGATCGCCTGCACCGGCACGCCGGCCACAGATGCCGCGAGGCACAAAACCCCGCGTACGTGCGCCATCGAGATCGCGGCCTGGGGGAAACGGGTGTGGCTGAACACGTCCTCCAGTGCGACGAGGTCCGGCCGGAACTCACAGAGAAGCCCCACGACGTCCGCGTAGACCTGTACGAGCCGCGCCTGGAGGGTGCCGCCGGACGTACGGATGACGCCGGCCTCCTGCAGGACAGATCCTTCCGCGGACGCGCGAACCACGCCGTATCCGGTGACCCTCAGCCCGGGATCCAGACCCACGACGACCACGGCATCGCTCCCGCGTTCCCCAAACTTCTGTTTGATTCTCCCGTCGGGCACGCAACGCCTGCAAGGCCGGTGGGAGGCACTGCGGGGTCACCCGACCTGCTGGAGGATCTCCTCGGGCATGTCGAAGTTCGCGTAGACCTGCTGGACGTCGTCCAGGTCTTCGAGCGCTTCCATCAGCCGCAGCAGCCGCTCGGCGTCTCCGCCGGCCACGCTGACAGTCGACCGGGGGATCTGCGACAGTTCGGCGGACTGGACGGGAACGCCCGCAGCGGTGAGCGCATCGCGCACCCGAGCCAGGTCGGCGGGCGACGTCAGCACCTCAAAGACGTCGCCCTCCGTTCGGACGTCCTCGGCGCCGGCGTCGATCGCACGGAGCACCAGATCCTCTTCGGAGACGGCCGACCGATCGACCTGGATCACCCCCTTGGGCTCGAACATCCACGCCACCGCGCCGGCACCGGCCATGCTGCCGTGGTGCTTGTTGAACACCGCCCGTACCTCCGCAGCGGTCCGGTTGCGGTTGTCGGTGGCCGCCCGCACCAGGATCGCCACGCCGCCGGGGCCGTAGCCTTCGTAGGTGACCTCCTCGTAGTGCTCTCCACCCACCGCGCCGGTCCCCCGGGCGATCGCACGCTGGATGTTCTCGTTGGGCATCCCCGCCTCACGGGCACGGTCCACCGCGCTGCGCAGGCGGATGTTCGCATCGGGGTTGCCGCCCCCTTCGCGCGCGGCGACGATGATCTCGCGGGTGAGCTTGCTGAACAGCCGCCCCCGCACCCTGTCCATCTTCTCCTTCTTGATGCGGATATTGTGCCACTTCGAGTGACCGGCCATCTTCGCCACCGCTTCAGGGGGGATCCGCCTGCTTCCAGCTTACCGAAACGTCCGGCTGCGGCTACCGCTCCGTTACGGTGACCGTCGCCGTCGAGGTCGTTCCGTCGGGTCCGGTCGTCGTGACCGTGATGACGTATCGCGCCCCCGAGAACCGCAGCGACGACTCGAACGTGTAGCCGAAGCCACCGTCCGGACCCACCGGGAGGGAGGTCTCGGTTACCCGGATGGCGATCGGCCCTCCCTCCATGACGATTACCAGCCGCGCCGTCCAGCCCGGGGGCACCCGACCCTCGATGACGAACGGAGACGCGACCACCGCGCCGTTGGGGGGCCGCAGGATCGCGACCTGCCCCACCACCGCCCCGTTGTCGGAGGACTGGGGCGGCGCAGGTGTGGGCGACTGGACCGGCGGCGGTGCGGGTGTGGCCGTGCCCCGGATGTAGGCGTGCGTCGCGTACGCCTCGCAGCCCCCGTCGTCGGACTGCCGCACGCACACGCGGTACTCGACGACGTTGGCGGGGCGTTCGAAGTGCAGCGGCGCTACGTTGTGCAGCGCGGCCCGCATGAACCGTGCCCACAGCCGCGCCGGCACGGTGCCGCCGGTCACCCTGTTCATCGGCGTGTTGTCGTCGTTGCCGACCCACACCGCGACAGACAGGTTCGGCGTATAGCCCACGAACCAGGCGTTGCGGTAGTCGTCCGTCGTCCCCGTCTTTCCGGCGGCCGGACGTCCGATCTCCGCAGCGCGGCCCGTGCCCCGCGCGATCACGCCGCGCAGGATATCGGTCATCACGTACGCGACCTCTGGGGCCAGTGCAACGCGGCGCTCGGGGATGACGTCCTCCAGGACCCTGCCGGACGCATCCAGCACGCGGGTGATCGCCATGGGCTGGGTGTAGATGCCGTTGGTCGCGAGCGTGCCGTACGCGGAGGCCATCTCCAGGGGCGTCACCTCCGACGTCCCCAGCGCCAGCGACAGGTTGGGCTGCAGCGTGCTGCGGATACCTATGCGGCGGGCGGTCGCGATTACGGTCTGCGGCCCCAGTTCGGCGAGCATCCGCACGGCCGGGATGTTCCGCGAGTGCTCCAGGGCGCGCCGCAGCGGCACCGAACCCCAATAGGTCCCATCGTAGTTCTTCGGTCGCCAGTAGCCGAACCCCGCAATCCGGTACTCCACCGGACGGTCCAGCAGTGGCTGGTCCGGCGAGACGCCGGCCTCGAGCGCCGCCACGTAGATGAAGGGCTTGAAGGCCGATCCCGGCTGGCGTCGGGCCTGCCAGGCCCGGTTGAACTGCGAGGTCTGGAAGTCGGTTCCGCCGACCATGGCCTTGATGTGGCCTGTGCGCGGGTCGATCGCCACGAGCGCGCCCTGGGATATGCGCAGTCCAGCCGCGCGCGCCTCGGCCACACCTCGTGTGATCGTCTCTTGGGCGATCCGCTGCATCGTGACGTCCAGCGTTGTGTAGATCCGCAGCCCGCCCTTGTAGACCGTCTCCTCGCCGTAGCGCTGGACGAGGAACGGGATCAGGTAGGAGACGAAGTACGGGGCCCGGATTCCGGTCATGCCGAGGTTCGCCGGCCCCGTGCGTAACGCGAGCCTAACTCGCCCGGCTTCCTCGGCCTGCCTGGGCGTGATGAACCCGAGGTCGCGCATCTGTGCCAGAACCTGGCGTTGGCGCCGCTTGGCGGCCTCGAAGCGCTCCGGCGGTGCGTACCGGGACGGTGCCTGGATCAATCCCGCGAGGTAGGCGGCGCCCGGCAGGCCGAGATCACGGACTCCCTTTCCGAAGAACACGCGTGAGGCCATCTCCACGCCGTAGGCGCCCCGGCCGAAGTACACCTCGTTCAGGTACCGTTCCAGGATCTCATCCTTCGTGAGGCGACGCTCGATCTCGATCGCGAGCAGGACTTCCTGGACCTTCCGCTCCAGCGTCCTCTCCTGCGTCAGGAACAGGTTGCGCGCCAGCTGCTGGGTGATGGTGCTGCCGCCTTCTACCACGGCCTGGCGGGTCAGGTTGCGCCACGCAGCCCGCGCCGTGCCCCGGAGGTCCACGCCCCGATGGTGGTAGAACCGTTCGTCCTCGATCGCGATGACCGCCTGCTGCAGCACCTGCGGGATCTGGGCCAGGGGGACGTAGGCGCGGTTCTCCTGATACAGGCTGGCGATGAGCTCGCCGTTGGCAGCGTACACGCGGGACGTCTGACTGGGCGGGCGGTACAGAGCCGACAGATCGGGCAGGCTGTTGCGGACCGAGGCGATCACCGCCGCGACCGTGATGAACGCCAGCCCCGTGGCTGCGGCTACCGCCACCGAGAAGACCAGCAGCCAGCGCGCCCAGGTCTGGCCCTGGCGCGCGGGGCGTCGGGGCGTCCTCCTCGTGCTGCGTGGCCGGGACGGCTCCATCCGTTGCTCCCCTCACCGGCACGGGGTCGTCGTGCTTGCCCCGAGCCGGCCGACGGCCTGGCCGGGTCAGCCCCGCTGGAGCACTGCGAGGACCTCCTCGGCGTGCCCCTCGGGATCCACCTTCTGCCAGACGTGCTCGACCCGGCCGTCGGGTCCGATCAAGAACGTCATGCGCGCCGTGCCCCAGGTCCTTCGCCCGTAGAGGTTTTTCTCCACCCACGCTCCGTACGCTTCCGCCAGGGCGTGGTCTTCATCGGCGACCAGCGGGAAGTCCAGCCCGTACTTGTCCTTGAAGCGCCGGTGCGACTCCACGCCGTCGGGGCTGACGCCCAGCACGACGGCGCCCGCTTGCCGGAGTCTGCCCATCGCGTCCCGGAACGAACAGGCCTCCTTGATGCACCCCGGGGTGTCGTCCTTCGGATAGAAGTACAGGACCACCCGCCGTCCTCGCAGGTCGGCCAGGCGCACCACGTTGCCGGCGTCGTCGCGGGCGCTGAAGTCGGGTGCCGGATCGCCGACTCTGACCATACGGTCCCCCTGTGGTCGAACGCTATCCCATCATAACAACACCGACCTCATCGTTGCGCGTTCCCCACGAGCTGCTAGAATAGTCCCCGCGTGGGGACGTAGCTCAGCTGGGAGAGCGCCTCGTTCGCAACGAGGAGGTCGGCGGTTCGAATCCGCTCGTCTCCACCAAGAGTCCTCCCAAGCCGAACCCCTCCGCGGACTGCCCGGATCCTGGACTCGGTACGCTGCAGACCTCGCTCGGGGCGTGCGGCCCCACCCCCCCACCGACAGGGGCGAACGGATAGGCGTCAAAGCACCGTACCCTTGGGAGTGTCGCCGAGATGCTGGGAGGGAAGCCGCGCCCGTGGCTGGTTTCCGTTGATACAAGATCCTTATCCGGAATGGAATCGCCGGGTCGCCCCACGCCGGGCAGCATTCTTCCTGCCCGGCAGACGAGGCTTCCCTCTCGGTTCAAGCGTAACTTCCCGCATCGCGTGCGGGTAATCGCGGCGCGATTGTTCCACGGTGACGATTCCGTTGCGGAGATCCTCGTAAATGCGCGCCGGGTCACGTGACGACGGGTCGCCCCAGCCCCCCCCGGTTCCCGTGACCAAGCGGACCCGGTCGTCGCGCCCCAGCCGATACCGGGTACACTTTCCGAATCTGACGCGCCGCCCATCCGTATGAAAGACCTCGACATAGTTAGGCGACCCGTCTCGCCCGCCGGCGACGCCCCATGGCACAAACCGGTGGCGGCCGAACGCGACCGTCAAAAACGCTTCGGGGCCCACCACGCGGTACTCCCGCACAACTCCCCGACCACCCCGAAACTGCCCGGCACCTCCATCTTCGATCGCAAAGCCGAACTCCTCCACCCGTACCCCGTAGCGCGCCTCGCACACTTCGGCCGGGACAACGTAGGTCTCCCCGTCACCACTGCAAACCAAGCCGCTCTCCCCGTCCTTGCCGCAACCGGCGCCCCATCCGCCCGGCTGCGGCTCCACGAGCAAGAACAGTTCACCGGTGTCGGGGTGCAAACCGCTTATGATCGTGGCACATACGGAGAGGAAGTGCCCAGCTGGAAGCCGGTCCGGGAGTGCGGGAGCGAGTGCCTTCCAGACGAGGTCTGTCGCCAAGCCGTCGGTTTCCCAGTACGCAGACACCGGTGCCGGTTTGCGGGCGGTGAAGAGCGTGCCCGGCGGGCAGATGGCCTCCACCGCTCGGAAGCATCCGTCGTTCACCGGCAGCTGCGGACCGACGACGCCCAAAAAGGCTTGCCGGACAGAACTCAGCAGCGTCGCCCACGTGGAGTTGATCGGACCGGGTACTTGAGGATGTGTGCCCGTGAAGTCGCAGACGAAGCGCTCCGGAGTCACCGTCACTTCGACGCACACAGGAAAAGGGCCGTTGCCGACGCCGTCATCATCCACCCAGTCTTGTGCCCGGTAACATCCCGGCGCGAGCTTGCGTAGCTCCCGGCGAGCCAGACATTCGGAGTGATCCAGCAGGTGTGCCATCGCCGCGCGCACCGTGGCCTTTCCGAAGCGCCGGCAGAGTTCGCCGACGCGCCGGTCCGCTATACGCAAGGCTGCCACGCCGGCCCACAGGTCACCCAACGTCATCTCCGGAAGGCGCACGTTGGCTGCGATCCACTCCAGCAGTCCTTGCGCTGGACGGCCGGATCCGAGCAGTTTGATGCAAGGAATCAGGAGGCCTTCCTGGTACACATCGACGGCGTCGGTTGTCCAGGAGCCTGGGTGCTTGCCGCCGAGCTCGGTCCAATGGGCTTTGCTCGCGGCGAAAGCCACCAGTTCGCCTTCGTAAAAGAGAGGCGCCACAAGCGTGACATCCGAGGGATGGGTTCCTCCTCCTCCATATGGATCGTTGGTGCCAATCACGTCGCCGGGGCTCAGCTTCCTGCCGAACTTGGAGAGCGTTTCTTGAACGGCCGCGGACAGCGTGCCGAGAAACCCAGTCACACCCTGGCCCTGTGCGACCAGAGAGCCGACCGGATCCGTCAGACCGCAAGCGTAGTCGAGAACCTCGTAGATAACCGGGCTCTGGCTCACCCGGCCCTGAACAGCGAACATCTCCTCGCTGATCGTCCGCAGGGCCTCGCCGACGATTGCGATGGTAAACGGATCTCGATCCTCACGACCGACCCGCGGCTGCCTCATACTGGGGGAGTATCCAGGATTCCACCTCGTGCGGCGGCGGGCTTTCGAAGCCGCCGACCTTGCTGGGTAACCACCCGAATCGCTGCTTCAACTCAGCCAGCAGCTCGGCGACCTTGAATGGTGTCACCGTGGCGTCGAGCACGGGCACGCCGAGTTGTGATTGCAGGCTGCGGAAGAATCCAAACTCTATGGTGCACCCGAGAATGATGACCTCTGCGCCATCCTGGTCCACGGCTGCCCGGGCAGAGGCGAGAAGGCGGCGCTCCGTCTCGGGTGGGTCACGCTGAAAGTCGTGGACACCCAGCCCCACCGCACGGAAGGATGCCAGCCGCCGTTCCATCCCGTACCGCCAGACGTTCTCTCGCATGGCCGGGATCCACTTCTCGCGTCCCACGATGACCGAAAAGCGGTCGCCCAGCGTGGCGGCCAGCATGACACACGACTCACA
Source organism: Armatimonadota bacterium (assembly GCA_031432545.1). Classification (NCBI taxonomy): domain Bacteria; kingdom Bacillati; phylum Candidatus Sysuimicrobiota; class Candidatus Sysuimicrobiia; order Candidatus Sysuimicrobiales; family Candidatus Sysuimicrobiaceae; genus Candidatus Caldifonticola; species Candidatus Caldifonticola tengchongensis. The sequence goes on along the minus strand of JAVKGX010000016.1, from coordinate 24,934 downwards.
CGGAAAAGCGACAGCGATCCGCTCCGCAACCTCCCTCGCCTCGCGAACGCCCGGGTCATAGAAGCAGCCGACCACCGCCGCATCGAACCCCTCCCGCTCCGCCTGCCGAATCGTGTGGAGCACGTCGGGCACCACCTGGGCATCGTATGAGAGGTACTCGAGGTGGTGGGGTCCCCGCGGGAGCGATCGCGCCTCTACGTACGTACCCGGCATCGCCTCCTGTTGCAGCAGCGACGCGATCTCCTGGTCCCACATAGGAGTTCCCACCGGGTTGATCCATAGGATACGGCGGGTCATGCCTGTCATGACTGTGCCTCCCTTCTCGGGTTCTGGGCGCGCCCCGTCGTCCGAACGCGGTGCTGGTAGTAGAGGTGACACCTCACCCACTGACTCGGTGCCGCTTCCACCGCGACCGGGTCGATTTCCTTACAGATCTCCATGACCATGGGGCAACGTGGGTGGAAGCTGCACCCGGTGGGTACGTTGACGGGGCTCGGGATCTCTCCCCGTGACACGACCTTCCTTGGACGCACAGCCTCCTCCGCCTCCGTGGCTACCGGAATGGCAGAGAGCAACATCTGCGTGTACGGGTGGAGCGGCTGAGCGAAGAAACGGTCGGTCGGCGCCACCTCAGCAATCTTGCCCAGGTACATGATGGCGACACGGCTCGCGACGTTGCGCATCAGGCTTAGATCATGGGTAATGAACAGATACGTGAGACCGAACTCGCGCTGCAGCCGCATCAACAGGCGAACGACCTTGGCCTGGACGGACACATCGAGAGCGGACGTCGGCTCGTCGAGGATCACGAGTGCAGGGTTTGTGGCAAGCGCACGGGCGATTGCCACCATCTGCCGCTCACCGCCCCCGATGGCGGGAGGGTATTTGTCCATGTAGTCTGCGGACAGTTCTACGGTTTCCAACAGGTCAGCGACCCGCTCGGTGACCTCGCGCCTTCCCCGTGCCAGCCCATGGACCCGAAGTGGCAGCTCGAGAATCTGTCGGATCGTACGGCGGGGGTTGAGGGAGGAACCCGGGTCCTGGAATACGATCTGGATGTCCTTTTTGAGGCCCAAGTGCCGACGGCTCGCTTCTCGCCCGATGTCCTGGCCCCGAAAGAAAATCTTTCCCCCGGTCGGGCGGTACATACCGATGACCGTATAGGCCACCGTACTCTTCCCCGACCCCGACTCGCCGACCAGCCCCAGGGTCTCGCCGGCGTGAACGGTAAAGCTCACGCCGTCCACGGCTTTGACGAACGCACCGACGCCCGACCCGGAGCCACGCGGAATCTCAACCGGGAAGTACTTCCGGAGGTCCGTGACCTGCAAGAGCTCGTTGGCACCAGTCATGCCGTTTGCCGCTCCTCCTGGTAGAGACAGCAAGCCACCTGGTGACGCGAACCGACGTCGTACAAGGGCGGTCTCTTTTCGCGGCACACCGGCATCACGTGAGGACACCGGGGGTGGAAACGACATCCCGGTGGCGGCCGCATGTAATCGGGGATGCGGCCGGGGATGCCCTCGGGAACCCCGCCACCGCTCAACTTGGGAACCGTCCCCATGAGCATCTGCGTGTAGGGATGACGCGGCGTGGCAAAGAGGTTGGGGGTCGGAGCCGTCTCTGCGATCGTTCCTGCATACATCACGTAAACGCGGTCGGTCCACTCCCGCACGACACCGAGGGAGTGGCTGATTAGCAAGATCGCCATCTTGTGGTCTTCCACGATCCGATTAAGTAGGCGAAGGATCTGGTCCTGGATCGTCACGTCAAGGGACGTGCCGGGCTCGTCGGCGATTAGCAGCCTCGGCCGGTTGATCAGAGCCATCGCGATGCATACGCGCTGGCGCATCCCCCCGCTTAACTGGAATGGATACGCGCGCATGATGCGGGCGGGATCCGGCAGGGCTACCTCCTCCAGCGCCGACAGAACCCGGGCCCTGGCTTCGGACTCCGATACTCTGTCACGACCGTACCGGGCTACATCCATCATCTGCTCTCCGATGGTGAAAACGGGATTCAAGGCGGCCGTCGGGTCCTGGAAGATCATGGCGAGTTGCCGTCCGCGCAGAGCGCGCAGCTGTTGAGAAGGCATGCGCAACACGTCGCGCCCGTCGAACAGAACCTGACCCGCCGTGATGTGCGCCGGCGGTCGCGGCAGGAGTCCCATCACCGCCTTCATCGTCGTCGTCTTCCCACACCCGGTCTCGCCTACGAGCCCGACCTTCTCGCCCTCCAACACCTCCAAGCCGACGCCGTCCACGACCCGCAGTGCACCTCCGTAGACCTCGAAAGCTACGTGCAGGTCGCGGATCGCCAGCAGTGGGGCAGCCACTCAGACCTCCTCCCGCGCGAGCCAATCGCGGATGCCGTCACCCAACAGGTTGAAGCCCAGCACGACGACCATGATCGCAAGCCCGGGAAAGAGGCTCAGCCACCACAGGTCCGGCAGGTACCGGGCGCCTTCGCTCACCATCGTCCCCAGCGCCGGCCGGGGCGGCTGCTCCCCCAGTCCTACGAAGCTCAAGGCCGCCCCGATCAGGATCACCCAGCCCATGTCGAGCGTCATCTTTGTCAAGATGGGCGATACGCAGTTCGGGAGCAACTCCCGAAACAGGATGTGGGCCCTGCCCGCGCCGGTGAGTTCCGCAGCCTGGACGAAAAACTCGTTCCGTAGAGACGATGCCATACCGTAAACCAGACGCGTGTACCAGGGCCACCACATCAACGATACCGCGATCATCGCGTTGAGCAGGGTCGGCGCCAGCAACGAGGTCATGGCCAAAGCCAGCACCAGTGGCGGCACAGACAAAAAGACGTCCGTCGTGCGCATGATCACGGCGTCCAGAAAGCTCCCACGCAAATACCCAGCCACCAAGCCAAGGAAAACACCTACGGGCACCACCAGCGCGAGCACGACGATTCCCATCAACAGCGCAGATCGATATCCGAAGACCACCCGGGACAGCACGTCGCGGCCGACCCTGTCCGTCCCGAATGGATGCTGCCAGCTGGGAGGCTGGCTCGCGCTGCTAAAGTCCACGTAGGCGGCAGCATGGTGGGGGTACGGAGCGACGTACGGCGCGAAGATGGCAGCAAAGATGATCGAGGTGACGATCGCCAGACCCGCAACGGACAGCACGTTGCGCGAGAATCTGTACCACCCTCGGCCCAGCGCATCCGCCCGCTGGGCCACAAACGACTTGGAAGCCACGGAGGTTGTGCTCACTGCCCGCTCCTCAAGCGGATTCGCGGGTCGAGGTAGGAGACGATCAGATCGACGACGATGTTGACGGACATGAACACGACGCCGATCACAAGCACCACGGCCGTAATCGCGTTTAGGTCTTTGCTGAGCATCGCGTTGACGCCGTAGCGGGAAAGCCCGGGCCAGTTGAAGATCATTTCCACCAGAAACGCATTGGCCATGAGCGCGGCGAAGTCCAACCCCAAGATGGAGACCGTGGGAATCAGGGAGGGCTTCAGAAGATACTTGGTCATGACCACGCGTTCCGGGATACCGGCCGCTCGGGCTGCAAGAATGTAGTCGCGCTGCAAGTTGTCGATCATGCTGGCGCGGGTGATCCGAGCTTGTTGCGAGAGGCCGGCCATCGCCAGCGCCAATCCGGGCAGCAGCATATGTTTCAGGGCATTGAACGCCGTGGCCACTTGCCCGGCGAGCAGGCTGTCGACGGTGATCATCCCCGTGACGACAGGTGGCGGGCGCACCCCGGCGCTCAGGCGCCCGGCCGTCGGCAGCAGGTCGAGGAGGTACCCGAAGACAAGGAGAAGCACGATTGCGAAGACGAACGCCGGTGTGACGACCCCGACGTAGGCCAGCAGACGTACGGCGTTGTCGATCCAAGAGTTGGCGTGCCAGGCAGCCAGGATGCCGAGAAGAATGCCTCCGACGATCATAACCACCCCGGCGAACAACATCAGCTCCAGGGTAGCGGGCAGGAACTCGCGGACATCGCGGGCTACGGGACGCCGCGTAAAGATCGACATCCCCATGTCCCCGCGCAAGGCGTGGGCCAGCCACCGATGGTACTGCACGTGCAGGGGTTGGTCCAGTCCCATACGGGCCCGGAAGGCTTCCACCGCCTCGGGCGAGGCCCGGGCTCCCAGAGCCAGACGCGCCGGATCCCCCGGCATCACCCGCGTGATCAGGAAGATCAGGATCGACAGCCCGAGCAGCACGAAGATCAGGTGCACGAGCCGCCAAGCCAGGTACGCTACCATGGCGGGTTCTTCTTCGTTGCCGTCCTCCCGCTACCGTCTGGCCCGCTCCGGGTAAACCTGGATGAGTCGCGCCGCCATGTTGTAACCCATGACGGGGATCGGCCTCTTTGCCTGCGGCCACTCGACGTAGCCGGACTGGTACGCGTGGCGCGAGACCTGCTCATAGACCCAAATCGTGGGGGCCATCTCCACGATCCGCCGCTGAATCTCAGCGTACTTACGAAACCTCTCCTGCCGGTCGATTGTCGCGAGCGCGTCGTCGATCATCCGATCGAGCTCCGGGTCCCGCACCCACTCCGTCTGCTCCCAGGTACCCGTTGCGCGGGAATGGTACTTGGATTCCAGGATGGATCCGGCCTCGGGATAGTGCGGCGCCACCCAGATGCTCATGATGTGGCACGTCGTCTCCGGCCGCGACGCGGCCTCGATCATCCGCAGCCACGGCAGGCTCACGATGTTGACCCTCACGCCGATCCTGGCCAGATCTGCCTGGAACATGAGCGCGATCTTCTCCAGGTCGGGGACCTCCGCGGTCCAGCAGTAGTCGATCGGCATCTGCCCGATCCTGTCGGCGTACCGTGACTGTGCGAGTTCCGCGCGGGCGCGCTCCAGATCAAATCTGTACTGAAAGACGGTGGCGTCGTGGCCGGGCAAAGTCGCCGCTACAGGGCCGCGTGCCTGGCTCGTCCCGGGGAAGATGCTGTCTGTCACCTGCTGGTAGTTCATCGCCCACGCGAGTGCCCTCCGGACGTTGACATCGTCGGTCGGTGCCTTACGGTTGTGGAGCATCAAGTAGAGCATCGATCCGTCGGCGATCCTCGCGACGTCCACGCCCTGGATTTGCTGCAGGGTGTTGTACGCTTCCAAGGACTGCCACTGATCCGTGATCTCCAGCTCTCGCCGCTCCATCAGCGTCCGTACGGTCGCAGCCTCCGTCGTCTCCATGAGAACGAAACGGTCCGGCGCGCCGGCCGGGAAAGGAATCCAGTAATCCGCGAAACGCTCGGCGGCGAAGGACTCACCGACAACGCGCTCACGCATGACGTACGGTCCCGACCCACAGTCGTTGGTCGTCAGGTAGTCTCGACCGTAATCGCCCCACTCGCCGTAGGGCCCGTCCTTCTTGTTGGCCCGTACGCACGCTTCGCTCACGATGGCCAGACGCAGCAGTGTCGCCAGGAACGGCCCGAAAGGACGCGACAGCGTGAAGCGGACCGTGTGGGTGTCGACAGCCTCAACGTTCGCCACCCGTCCCTGGTACAAGTAGGAAAAGCCTTCGCCGATGGCTATCAGCCGCCGGAACGTGAACACAACGTCGTTCGCGGTGAGCTCGCCGTGCCCATGGTGGAACTGAACCCCACGTCGCAGACGGAAGGTCCACACGAGCCCGTCCGGCGAGGCTTCCCAGCTCTCCGCGAGGTGCGGTTCGATCTCCCCGTCAGTTCCCGGCCAGACCAGGGCGTCGTAGAGGTTCACGTGTGAGGTTGTGCTGGAAAAGTCGGTGCCGAGTGCCGGGTCAATCAGGGTCGGAGGCGACTCGGTCATGCGTAACACCCGTGCCGCCACCTCCGGTCCCGGCTGCCTCCGCGCAAGTACGAAAGCGACGACGATCGCAACTGTGACGATCCCGATGACAGCGATCGAGCGTCTGGACATCCCCATCCCCCCTTCTCCATCGCTTGTCGGCCTGCTGGATCGCTCATACTTCCGTCGAGCCGACCAGAACCCACACCACCTCTGCGGGATGCTCCCACTCGTTGGCCACCCAGTGCTCCTCCCCGGGTGCGATGTAGACGAAATCTCCCTCCGCTACCGCCTGCTCGCCCTCGGCCGTACTAACGAGCAAACGCCCTTTCAGGACGAAGAACGTCTCGTGCGCCTCATGGACGGATGTCCCCTCTATTGGATGGCGGGTCTGGGGCGAGAACCGCGCGACTCCTGCAGCCATCCGGCCGCGAACGGGGTCGTCCACCGCCATCAGAACCTGCACCCCTTCCCTTCCGTCCGCCTGAACGATCCGCATCAGCGCACCCCCGTGGTCTCGCGCACCAGCGGCTGGGCGACGCCTGTACCCGAGCCGAAGGCGAGCCCGTAATCCTGCTCCGCCTGCGCAGGCGTGATGTAGCCGTTGCGGACGTCCTCGGTCACTCTTTCGGGCGCGCGCTGCCTCGGATCGCCCCACCCACCCCCAGTCCCCGTCACCAGGCGTGCCATGTCGCCTTTCTTGAGGCGGTAGCGCGCCGTCTTGCCGAAGACCAACTCGCGGCCATCAGCATGGAAGATGCGAACGTAGTTCGGTGATCCCTCTCGGCCTCCGTCCACACCCCAGGGGCGAAACTTGTGGCGGCCGAACGTGGTCGTGAGGTAGGCTTCGTCGGACATGATCCGGTAGTCGCGGATGAGACCCTTACCGCCCCGAAAACGGCCCGCCCCCCCGTCGTCGGTGTGGAAGGCGTACTGTTCGACGCGCACCCCGTAGCGGGTCTCGGCAACTTCGATGGGGATCATGTACGTCTCCCCGTCCCCGATGCACACGAGGCCACTCTCCCCGTCCTTGTCGACCCCTGCACCCCATCCCCCGGCAAGGGGCTCGACGAGCAGGAACAACTCTCCGGTGTCGGGATGGGGGCCGGCGACAATCGTCCCACACACCGACAGGAAGTGCCCTGCGGTGGCGCGATCCGGGATCACTGGCGCCAGTGCCTTCCAGATCAGATCCGCGACGTATAGCATGGTCTCCCAGTACGTCGACACCGGTGCCGGTCGCTCGGCCGAAAAGATCGTGCGTGGCGGGCACACCACACGCAGGGAACGAAACGCACCGTCGTTGATCGCCGGATTCGAAGGGTTCGTCACCGCCAGGTACATCGCCCGTACTCCGCTGACCAGCGCTGTATATGTGCAGTTCACGGGGCCGGGAACTTGCGCGTGGGTGCCCGTGAAGTCGCAGACGAACTCCTCGTCGCTGATCGTCACGCGCACGCGCACGGGGAACGGTCCGTTGCCGATGCCGTCGTCGTCAATCCAATCCTCGGCTTCGAAGGTACCCTTCGGCAGAGCACCCAGTGCCAACCGTGTGAGCCGATCGCCGTCGTCTAGGAGTTTGTCCACCGCACGCAACACCGTGTCCACGCCGTACTTGTCACACAGTTCCCGCACTCGCTGTTCCCCCACCCGCAGCGCGGCCACGCCCGCCCACAGGTCTCCCAAAGTCATCTGCGGAAGACGTACGTTCGCCTCAATGAGGTCGAGCAAACTCTGGACGGGTCGCCCTTCCTCGAACAGCCGGACGCACGGGAACTGTAGCCCCTCCTGGTACACCTCCGTGGCGTCCGTCGTCCACGACCCGGCATCCTTTCCACCGATTTCGGTCCAGTGAGCTTTGTTGGCCACAAATGCGACGATCCGTCCGTCGTAGAAGACCGGCATGACCAACGACACATCGGACAGGTGCGTCCCACCCCCCGTGTACGGGTCGTTCGTGATCACGATGTCGCCAGGACGCAAACGGTCCCCGAACTTCTCGAGCGTGTACTGGACGGCGTGCGATAGCGTGCCAAGGAATAGCGTCACGCCGTTGCCCTGAGTGATCAACTGCCCCCGCGCGTCGGTCAAGCCGGTTGCGTAATCCAGCACCTCGTAGATGATGGTCGACATGCTGGTACGCTGCAAAGCGACGAACATTTCATCGCCGATCGCCACCAGCGAGTTCTTGATGATCTCAAGGGTGAACGGATCCACCGTCCGCTCTCGACGATTCCGTGGGGCGGTTCGGGTCTTCCTGGCCCTCTGTGCCATGCGCATCACCCCCGCACCGAGACCTCTATCAGGAGGTTGCCGTAGGGGTCCACCCGAAGCCGGTCTCCGGGGAAGAGGACGGTCGTCGATGCCGGTTCCTCGATGATCGCAGGGCCCCGAACGACCGCACCGGGCCCGAGCCGACCCCGTTCGTAGATCGGGGTCTCCAGCGCCCCGTGGCCGTCGAACTCCACGCGGCGCTTGTCTTTCCTGGCACGTACCGCGTTCCGCGTGCCGTCAATCTCGGGAATCGACGGCTTGTCGACCGTGCCGAACGTCGTGAGATGGAAGTTCACGAACTCGATCGGGTTCGAAAGCCGGAACGTGTAGTGCTGCTCATGGAGTGCATGAAACTTTTCCTCCACTTCCCGAACCGTCTCCGTGGTTACGGGACCGGCGGGGAACGGTACCTTCACGGTGTGTTCCTGCCCTGCATAGCGCATGTCCGTGTATCTGCGGAACACGAGGCGGCTGCTGTCCATCTGTTCGTTTGCGAAGTACCGCACCGCAGCCTCCTCCATCTCGCTCCAGCGTCGATCGAGGTCCTGAGGGCTCGCCCCGTCGGTGCGTTCGATGTGCGTACGCACGAGGTCGTAGCGCAGATCGGTCATCAACATGCCCCACGCGGAGAACACGGCCGGCTCAACGGGAATGAGAACGCGGTGGATGTGGAGCTCACGTGCGAGCGACGCAGCGTGCATCCCGCCTCCCCCGCCGAACGCAACGAGTGTGAAGTCCCGCGGGTCGTAGCCACGGTGTATCGACACCAGCTTGAGGGCGTTGACCATGTTGGCGTTGGCCAGACGGAGGACCCCCAGGGCAGCCTGGATCTCGTCGATGCCGAAACGTTCGGCGATCGGCCCTAGGGCCGCCCGCGCATGACTCACCTGAAGCGGAATCTCGCCTCCGAGGAAGTACCCGGGGTTCAGGCGGCCGGCGACGAGGTTGGAGTCGGTGACGGTCGGCGCCTGGCCCCCTCGGCTATAGCACGCCGGGCCGGGCAGCGCCCCCGCGCTCTGGGGGCCGACGTGCAGGGCACCTGCGTCGTCCAGCCAGGCGATGCTCCCGCCACCCGCCCCGATCTCTACGATGTCGACGACCGGCACCTTAAGGGGGTATCCGGGAAACGTACGACTCCACTCGATCTTGTACTCCGTCGTGACGCGAACTTCGCCTCGGTCGATAAGGGTGCACTTCGCGGTCGTACCGCCGATGTCCAGAGAGATCAGATTCGTTTCGCCCAGCAACCGCCCGAGGGCGAGGGTGCCCAGGACACCGGCTACCGGACCCGACTCCACCATCCCGATGGGCGCCCTGCGGGCACTGTCGAAGGTCGCTGTGCCCCCGTTGCTCTGCATGACGTACAGCGTACCCACCACGCCGCTGTCGCGCAGGTCTCGCTCGAGCGCATCCAGGTAGCGAGCTGCCGACGGCTGAACGTAGGCATTCAGCACCGCGGTGCTCGTACGCTCGTACTCGCGCCACTCTCGTGTGATTTCATGCGAAGAGGTGACGAACACGTCAGGCCATTCCTCGCGTGCGATCTGGGCCGCGCGCCGCTCGTGCGCGGGGTTCGCGTAAGAATGGAGAAAGCAGATCGCGATCGCTTCCACACCTTCGGCTTTCAGGCGCCGGACTGCATCACGCACATCTTCCTCAGAGAGAGGGACGAGCACCTCACCCTTATGGGAGATCCGCTCCGTGACCTCCAGTCGCAGGTAGCGAGGAACAAAGGGTTTTGGCTTCCGGTACCTGAGGTTGTACAGGTCCGGTCGGTTCGCGCGCCCGATCTCCAGTACGTCGCGGAAGCCCCGCGTGGTGATCAGCCCCGTGCGCGCTCCCCTGCGCTCGGTGACGGCATTGATGATGACGGTCGTTCCATGGACGAGGTAGGCGATCATGTGGCCCTCTACCCCGGCCTTCCGGAGGGAGTCCATCACTCCGCGCTCAAACTGCGGTGGCGTAGTGTCCACCTTTGCTGTCCTCAGCGTCCCCGAGCGCTCGTCGAGGTAGACCAGATCCGTGAAGGTCCCGCCGATATCGGAGGCAACCCGCATTGCCGACCCTCCTCAGAAAATCTTTGGCGTCAGGACCCAAACGGCGACCGTAGGTTCGTCGGTAGGGTTCTCGAACGTGTGGAGCGATCGCGAGCTGAAGTGGATGCTGTCCCCAGGACCCAGGTCGTATGCCTCGCCATCGACGACGATCGTCATCCGACCCGACAGCACGTATGCGAACTCCTCCCCCGGGTGCCCGAAGGGCTCCTGGCGCTGCAGGCGTGGCGGCAGCGTGACCAAGAGCGGTTCCAGATTCCGCGAGGGAAAGTTGCCGCTGAGGCTCACGTATTGGATCTGGGAACCATCCAGCTGGAAGGGCTGGTGTTCGTGCCGGCGTCGCGCATAGTTCCGCACGGGCGGAGCGGGGAAGAACTCGACGATCGGCACGCCCAGGGTTTCCGCGAGAGCCTGTAGCGAGGTGATCGAAAGGGAAGACAGCCCTCTTTCCACCTGCGACAAGAAACTAACGGAGAATCCCGTCCGCTCGCTGACTTCCTTAAGGGTCATGCCCTTTTCCTGGCGCAACTCTCGAATTCTGTTCGCCAGTCCGTCCACCGCTGCCCCTCCGTCCGTTCGTGCTTAGCCTGCTCTTTCAACATAGCTTCACAAATTCCTGCTGGACTGAAAACGCACGGGAAAATACCCCCCTCTTCCTGGCGTGAACCTCGGATAGGCCGTCGAGCCCTCGGGGTCCTGCGCGGTCCGACGGCTTCCCCCACGGCATCCTCCCTCGGGCATTTGGCCGATTTGCGCGGCCCAGCAGGAGTCCCCGGCCCCGCGTCGTACTTTATATTCAACACAAGTTCAATATATTGAAAGGAGTCCGCCCATGGCCGTCGCGTCGAGAGCGCCCGACCTGGCCGAGGCGCTGCGGAACCTGGGCAGCGCGATCCGCGAGTGGCGGACTGCCCGGCGTCTGACGCTCGGGCAGGTGGCGCGCAGGACGGGGGTCAGCGCCTCCATGATCAGCCTGGTCGAGCGCGGAATCGCCAACCCGTCAATCGGCACCCTGATCGCAATCGCCGACGCTTTGGAAATCCCGGTTTCGGAACTGTTCGGTCACGGCGGCGTCTGGCGGTACGATCCGGTCGTGCGCCGGGAGGCACAACCGGTCTTCGAGACGCGGCCCGGCGTCCGCCGGCGCCTGGCGGTTCGCGACCCGGTGGTGGACGTGGAACTGGCTGAGAACAGCTACGAGCCGGGGGAATCCAGCGCCGACAGCCCGATCAAGCACCGCGGCCGCGAACTCGGGGTGGTGCTGCAGGGGAGGCTGCGGGTCCAACTGGGAGATCAATCCTTCGTGCTGCGCGAGGGAGACGCCATCGCCTTCTCCTCCACCGTTCCGCACCGGTTCACCAACGTGGGCCGGGGAGCGGCCCGCACGATCTGGGTGAACCTGCACGGTACCCGCGAGGACACCCTCGCTCGGATCTCGGGCGGCCCTGCCGGCCGCAAGCGCTACACGCGCGAGCGCAACCGATGAGCCGCCACGGAATCCAGGTGCTGAACGAAGATGGTGCGCCCCGACTCCCCCTGCTGGAGGGGGACGGCAGGTTCGTCGCACTCGTGTGGCCCGGCGTCGGCGCACGCCACAGGAGCCTCCACCTCATCTCCTTGCTGCCGGGAACACGGACCGTACGGCTCCTGCATGCAGAGTCAGAGGCCGTCTACTGTGCGATCCGGGGCTGCGGGTTCGTCCTCGACGAGCAGACCGGGCAGGAACAGCCCATCGCCGAGGGTGCGATGTTCCACGTCACGGAGGGCACACCTTACCGCATCCGAGCAGGACAACGCGGGTTGGTGTGCGTGGGTGGCCCGTGCCCTCCGGATCCGTCGTTGTACGAGGCTTCGGGCGTCGTGGGCGAGCCGCCGGGAGGAATCCCACCACCGGTTGCGAGGTGAGGCATGGAGGAAGAACAGGCGGCGCGGGTCCTCGACCGCATCGACCGCGAAGACCTGGTGGCGCTGGCGCTCGACTTGGCGAACATCGACAGCCCCACCGGCCAGGAGGGGGCCGTCGGCGAGTACCTCACCGATACCCTCACCCGATGGGGGCTGTCCCCTCGGCGCGTGGGGCTCCTGCCGGATCGGTTCAACGTCGTCGCGCGGATCCCGGGAACCGGGGACGGCCGCAGCCTCATCTTCAACAGTCACATGGACACCACCATCGCCAAGGAGGAGATCTGGACGACCCGCCGCGCCGCAGACCCCGTCTTCCACACCGGACGCCGCGAGGGTGACCACCTCATCGGCAACGGCATCGTGAACAACAAGGGCCCCATGGCCTGTTGGCTCGTCGCCGCCAAGGCTCTGCACGAAAGCGGCATCCCCCTGCGGGGAGACCTGCTCCTCACGATGGTCGCGGGCGAGATCGGGCAGGAACCCGTCGACGAGTTCGAAGCGCCACGATACGTCGCCAAGGAGACCGGGGCACGCTACCTCGTCGAACACGGCACGGTCGCGGACTACGCCCTGGTCGCCGAGGGAACGGACTTCGGCGTGGGCTGGGTCGAGGCCGGCAAGGCCTTCTTCAAGGTGACCGTCTTCGGAAACGACTTCCCCCTGTACACGCCCTACATCCCCCGCCCGACACCTCCGGAAAGCAGCCCCAGCGCAATCGTCCGCGCCGCGAAGCTGATCGAACACATAGAGGCATGGGCGGTCCGCTACGAGCAGGTCCACCGGTATGAGGGCCCGGGCGGTGTGGTCGTCCCGAAGGTCAACATCGGTGCCATCCGGGGCGGGGTGCCGTGGAAGATCACGAAGACCGCAGGGGTATGCGCACTCTACGTCGACGTACGCATCACCCCGGCGCAGAATCCGCTGGACGTACGGGACGAGTTGCGGACCGTGCTGAGCGGCGCAGGCGTGCACGGCGAAGTCGAGCTGTACGTCTATCGGCCAGGCTGTGAGGGGCGCGGGGTCGAGCCGCTGGTGCAGTCGATCCAGCGCGCGCACGCCGCGGTGCGAGGCGGTGCGCCCCCGGCGGCGATCCCTCCGTACACGAGCATGTGGCGGGACATCAACGTCTTCAATGCGCTGGGCATCCCCGCGGTCATCTACGGGCCGGGGCCGAGCGTCGGCGGAGGTCAGTTCGCGATGCGCATCGACGACATGGTGGACGCGGCAAGGGCGTACGCACTCATCGCTCTCGACGTCTGCAACCAGCCGCGGCCCCCGGCCGTGTGCTCGGCAGCTCCGACATGAGGCCTCGGTCGGGCGAGCGGATACCAGCCGGGTCGGCTTCAGGTCGCCGATGCCCGGCCTGGCAAGGGAGGTGGGAAATGAGGCACGTACGGCTTACGATCGTGGTCCTCGCGCTGTTCCTGGCGGTTGGTGCCCACCATGGGCAGGCAGCGCCGCCCGACCGCATCCGGGTTCGCATCGCCCGGCTGGCCTTCCCTTCCCTGGTCTCGGTGATGGTGGACATCGTCAAAGCCGCAGAGCTCGATCGCAGCAACGGCCTGGACTTGGAGCCGATCTCCTTCAGCGCGGTCTCCGGGTTCTACGCGGCGCAGGCCACCGGCGAAGTGGATGCAGGGGTGGGTGGGCCGCATGTGTACCAGAGGCTGCGACTCGAAGGAGCACCGGTGCGGATCCTGGCCTCCTACGTGGGCCTGTCCGCGATGGTGGTGATCTCGCGCAACCCCCAGGTGCGCACGATCACGGACCTGCGCGGCCGGAGCCTGGCTGCCGACATGGGATCATCGGAGTTCGCGATCCTGTCCATCTACGCCAAGAGCAAAGGCCTGGACCTGCGCACCGATGTCAACGTGATCCAGGCCGGTCCGCCCCTCGCACGCGCGCAACTCGCCGCGGGACGTGTCGATGCGGCGATGACCTGGGAGCCGACGGCGACGTTGACCATCCGCGACAGCAAAGACTATCGCATCATCTTCAACGGCCGAGCCGGCTGGCGCGAGTTGACGGGGAAGGACGGATGGCAGCTCGTGGTACACATGCGGGACGACGCCATCCGGCGCAACCCCGCTGCGGTCGATCGTCTGATCAAGACGTTCCAGGACGGTCAGGCGTACCTACGCACGAATCTAGATGCCAGCGACCGCGTGGTCGCTTCGTCTCTGAACTTGCCGGCGGGAGTTCTCAAGGAGGCAGTGCTGTTCCGTCGGATCGTCTACGATGTGCGGCCCGCATGGCAACCGGCGGTCACCGAGGCCCTGTGGGAGATGTTTCGAGCCGGAGTGGACGTCGGTCTGCTGCCGCGCCTCCCCGACAGGGCCATCGTGTACCGGCCCTAGGAAGGCGAGCCGGTCGGGGAAGGGGTGAAACCGATGAGTCGTCAGACGCCCGCAACCGTCGCCGTCGAGATCCCGGAAGCCGTGCAGCCCCCGGGTGCCCGCCTGGCGCGGGTTCCGCACGAGACGCTGGTTGCGCTCGCTGCCTTCGCCGTCGCATGGCAGGTGGCGTCTGCGGTGCTCCCACCTTACGTCGTCCCGTCGTGGGAACGCATCTGGGCTGCCCTCCAAGGGCTTCGGTACGAATTCGTCGTCGTCACCGCGGGACGTGTCTTGCTGGCCCTCGTCGTCTCGTTCGTCGGCGGCATCGCGCTCGCCGTGGCCATGTTCCAGTGGCGCGTCCTCGACCGGTACCTGATGCCCCTCGTCCGGCTGGTGATGGCGGTCCCGGTGGTCTGCTGGATCCTGTTCTCCGTCTTGTGGTTCCGCGGCGTCGAGTTGAGGATCGCTTTCGTGTTGGTGGTCGTCTGCGCGCCGATCTTTCTGATCGATGTCCTGGATGCCATGCAAGGCGTTCCCCGCGAACTGCGTGACATGCTTCGCTCCTTTCGCCCAACGCCGGTCCAGTACTTCTCCAAACTCATCCTGCCGGCGACCCTGCCGGCCATCCTGACGTCCTGGAAGATCAACCTCAGTCTGGCGATCCGCGTGGTTACGATGGCGGAACTGGTCGGGGCCACCAGCGGCATCGGCTACGGCTTGGTCATCGCGCAGGAGCTCTTTTCGGTGGCCGACGTCTTCGCCTGGACGGTCGTCTTGGTCGTGATGTTGATGGCCACGCAGGTGGTCGTCGGCGGAGTGGAGCGGCGAGTCCTGGTCTGGCGGGACTGATGACGATGGACGTTCGGGTCCAAGGCCTGAGCAAGGTCTACCGTCAGAAGGGTACCGGGCGGAGCGTCGTGGCCCTCCAGGGTCTGGATTTCGCGGTCCGCCGAGGTGAAGTCGTTGCGATCGTGGGCCAAACCGGGTGCGGGAAGTCCACCTTTCTCAACATCCTCATCGGCCTCGAGGCGCCGACCGCTGGGAAAGTGGAAGTCGACGGCCGCGAACCGTACCGCGACTTCGCCTTCTTCCGTGGCCGCATCGCTGCGGTCTTCCAGCAGGACCGGCTCCTGCCGTGGCGCACCGTACTGGCCAACGTCGAGCTGCCGTTGGAGATCCTTGGCACCGAGCCGCAGCGGCGCCGTCACCTGGCCCAGCACTGGTTGGTGAAACTCGGCCTGGGGGGGTTTCTCCACGCGTTTCCCAACGAGCTGTCGGGCGGCATGCGGCAGCGGGTTGCCCTGGCGCGCGCGTTCGCGGTGAATCCTGAGATCCTCGTCGCCGACGAGGCATTCGGGCACCTCGACGAAGTCACCGCCGCGCAAATCCGCCAGGACTTTCTGTCGCTCGCCCGCGCCGACGCCAAGACAGTATTCCTGGTGACCCATCAGATCGAGGAAGCCCTCTCGGTGGGAGAACGGGTGCTGGTGTTCGGGCAACCCGGCCGTCTGCTCGCCGACATCCGCCCCGATGCGTTCCTGGGAGGCGACCGAGTCCGAACCCGGCAGGTCATTCAATCGATGCTGAACACAGGCCGACCGGCCGTCGACATGGAGCTGCACGAGGTGTCCGGATGAGCACGCTTGCCAAACGGGTATGGGCCTGCACGCTGTTGCTGGTCTTGGCGGTCGCCCCCTCGGCCCCCTCGGCCCCACCCCACCCTACGCGCCTGCGCATGGGGGTGTTGTCCTTCCCCGCCATCAGTACGTTCGTGGCCCAGGTGATCCGCGAGGCGGGCCTCGATCGCGCCAACGGGATCGAACTCGACACGGCAAACTACGCGACCATCTCCGCCTACTACGCCGGCATCGCGACCGGAGAGGTGGACACCCTGGCGGGCGGCCCCAACGTGCTCCAGCGGATGCGCCTGGAAGGCGTGCCGATCAAAGCCGTGGGCACGCTGGTCCGCCCCAGTGACCTCGTCATCATCGCCCGGCATCCCGACGTGCGATCCCTCACCGACCTGCGCGGCAAGACTCTGGCCGCGGACATAGGATCGCAACAGTTTCAGCTGACCTCGATCTACGCACGCTGGAAGGGTTTGGATCTGCGCCGTGACGTCACGGTCGTACAGGCACCCTTCCCCCTCGCCCGAGCGCAACTCGCGGCGGGGCGGGTCGATGCGGCCATGCTAATCGAACCCGTTGCCACTTTGGCCATGCGCGACAGTCCCGCCTACCGGATCGTCTTCAATGGTCGGAGGGCCTGGCGCGAGATGACGGGCACCGACGGATGGGAACTGATCTTGTGGCTGCGTGAGGATGCGATCCGCCGGAACCCGGCCGGTGTGCCAGCGGCGCTGAAAATGTTCACAGACTTTGCCGGCTACGTGCGCACCCACCTCGACCAGGCCGACGGGATCGTTGCGCGGACGACGGGTTTGCCGCGCGGTGCTTTCAAGGAAGCGGTGTTGTTCCGCCGGCTCCAGTTCGAGGTCTACCCGGCTTGGGGTCGGGAGCGAGCGGTCATCGAGCAGATGTTTCGCCTGGCCGTCGAGGCGGGATTGGTCGATCGGATGCCGGACGCCGGCTGGCTGTACCGGCCGTAGGTCACTTCCGGCCTTGAGGCTGGACGCACGCGCCAGCGGAGGCGATCGATGAGAGCGGTCGATCTGACGCAACCGTTCAGCATACACACGCCGGGTTGGGTAGGATATCCGTCCCCCAAAATCTCCTACATCCAGCGCCACCACACCCACGGCATCGTGAGCCAGTACGTCGAGATGCCTCTGCACGTGGGGACCCACCTGGACGCCGAGATGCACATCCTGTCCGGCGGGGCCGACATCGCGAGCGTCGCCCTAGATCGGTTGATCGGCGAGGGCGTGATCGTCGACATCAGCGAAGACATGGACG
Source organism: Armatimonadota bacterium (assembly GCA_031432545.1). Taxonomy (NCBI): domain Bacteria; kingdom Bacillati; phylum Candidatus Sysuimicrobiota; class Candidatus Sysuimicrobiia; order Candidatus Sysuimicrobiales; family Candidatus Sysuimicrobiaceae; genus Candidatus Caldifonticola; species Candidatus Caldifonticola tengchongensis. The sequence goes on along the minus strand of JAVKGX010000016.1, from coordinate 7,684 downwards.
ACTGGACGGTCATCCGCCCGGAGCACATCACCCGAAGGGCCGAGGTCCGCAAGGGGGACATCCTCATCTACCACACGGGTTGGTCGCGGTACTACAACGGCTGCCCGCACGAGGACGAAGTCCGGTACTTCTGCCGCCATCCCGGAGGCGGCCGGGAGCTGGCCGAGTGGATCGCGGAGATGGAATTCCGCTGGACCGGATTCGACTGCGCCTCGGCCGACCACCCCATGAACACCAGCATACGGTACAAGCGGTCGGACATCGCCCGCGAGTATCGCCGGCGGACCGGGCGCGATCCCGAAGAGGCGTTCGGCGAGGAGGACCTGTTCGTGATGCACCACGTCCCGTTCCGCGCCGGCGTCCTGCACGTCGAGAACATCGGTGGCGACATCGCGCACGTGCTGAACCGGCGTTGCCTGATCGGCTGCTTCCCGTGGAGATTCGTCGGCGGCGAGGCGAGCCCGTGCCGCGTGGTGGCGTTCATCGAGGACTAGTCATCGGAGAGTTGGGAGGGAACATCCCCGCAGAGGAGGGATCGCAATGCGAGGGCTGGCTCTGTTGCTGTGTGTGGCGGCGTTGGCCATGACGGCTACCGCCGTGACGGGTTGGGCAGCACCTCAGAGGCCCAAGGTAGCCTTCATCTATGTCGGACCCATCGGCGACGCGGGCTGGACGTTTCAGCACGATGTGGCCCGTCGTCACCTGCAAAGTGCGCTGGGGGCCGACACGCGGTTTGTGGAGTCCGTACCCGAGACGACGGAAGTGCGCCGCGTGATGGAACAACTCATCCGGCAGGGCTACAAGATCCTCTTCGCGACCGCGTTCGGCTACCAGCGATTCAGTCTAGAAGTTGCCCGCCAGCACCCGGACGTCTACATCATCGGTATCGGGCCGGCGATCGGGCTGGCCCCGCGCGTGAAGACCATCTACGGCCGGATCTGGGAAGGCCGTTACCTCACGGGTCTGGTCGCCGGCAAGATGACCCGCACGAACGTCGTAGGGTTCGTGGCCGCCCACCCCATCAGTACGGTGGTGGCAGGCGTCAACGCCTTCGCATTGGGAGTGTGGGAGACCAACCCCGACGCTAAGATCAAGGTCGTCTGGACTCGTACTTGGTACGACCCACCCAAAGAGAAAGCCGCCGCCAAAGCGCTGCTCGATGCCGGCGCCGACATTGTGGCTCAGCACCAGGACACCCCCAGTGCTCTGCTGGCCGCTGCCGAGATCGGGAAGTACGGGATCGGATCCGAATCGAACATGCAGCGCTTCGCACCCAACGCCTACCTCACCGGGACGATCTGGGATTGGAGAAGGGTAAACGAGTCCATCGTGCGGGGCATTCTGGCAGGACAGTTTAAGTCCGAGGACTACTACGGCGGACTGGCAGACGGTGTGGTGACTCTTGGGCCGCTGCATCCGAGCGTTCCGGCAGACGTCCGCCAGCTCATCGAACGACGGCGCCAGGCCATCACCGACGGCACATTCCAGGTTTTCCGGGGACCGCTGGCCGACCAGACCGGGAGGGTGCGGGTACCCTCGGGAAAGACGATGGAACTGCGAGAGATCCTGGGGTTCGACTGGCTGCTGCGGGGTATCGAAGGACAGGCCCCCACCGCGAGATAGTCGCATGAGCCGGCTGGCGCTGGAGTGGCGGGGCATCGTAAAGGCCTTCCCGGGCGTGGTCGCGCTCGACGGTGTCGACTGCGCAGTAACGCCCGGGGAGGTGGTAGCCCTGCTGGGGGAGAACGGCGCTGGCAAGACGACGCTTCTCAGCATCGCGGCAGGCCTGTACCGTCCCGACGCTGGAACCATCCTGATCAACGAAACTCCCGCAACACTGCGGTCTCCCCGAGACGCCCTGGCACTCGGCGTGGGCATGGTGCACCAGCACTTCCGGCTCGTCGACGCGTTCACGGTCACGGAGAACGTTTTGCTCGGTCGCCGGAGACCCCGCTTCCTTCTCAGCACCCGTGTACACGACGCCGAGGTGGCGCGTCTGGCTCGTGCGCACGGGCTTGACATCGAGCCCGATGCGCGCGTGGGGACCTTGTCCGTGGGAGAGCGCCAGCGGGTCGAGATCCTCAAACTCCTCTACGGTGACGCGCGGGTACTCCTCCTCGACGAACCCACAGCCGTACTGACACCCCAGGAGGTGGATCGGCTAACCACTTCGATCCGCCGCATGGCATCTGAGGGGCGAGCAGTCGTGTTCAGCACGCACAAGCTCTCGGAAGCCATCGACCTCGCGGATCGCATCGTGATCCTGCGCAAGGGCCGCATGACGGGGGCAGTTCTTCCGGACGAGACCAACGTTCGCGAACTGGCCCACATGATGGTGGGACACGAGTGGGAAGCGCACCGACCCACCACCCAAAGATCGCCGGGGCCGGTGGTGCTGGAGGCGGTCAACGTCCGCGCAACCGGGGAAAGCGGCCTTCGGATTCAGGACGTAACGTTGGGCGTCCGGGCTGGCGAGATCGTGGGACTGGCGGGGGTGGCCGGCAACGGCCAGCGGGAGCTCGCAGAGGTGATCGCCGGCCTTCGTATGCCTGAGGAAGGGTGTATCCGGTTGGATGACCGAGACGTCACACACCTTGGGCCCCGGGAGCGGTGGGCGTTGGGCCTTCGCTACATTCCAGAGGATCGCCTGCAGGAAGGGCTCGTGCCGTCGTTTTCGGTCGCTGAGAACAGTGTCCTGCGGGATTTCCACCGCGCACCCATCCGCCGAGGTCTGCAGGTGGATTGGCAGGCAGCGAGGATGCGGGCGAGCGAACTCGTACACCGCTTCGGCGTCCGTACGCCCTCTCTCGACGTCTCCGTCGCCAGCCTATCGGGGGGCAACCAGCAACGTGTGCTGGTGGGTCGTGAGGTCCAGGGCTCACCCCGTGTGCTGGTGGCCCTGTACCCGACACGAGGCCTAGACGTGGCTGCATCGCTTGAGGTTCACCGAACCCTGTCGGAGCTGTGCTCGCTCGGTTGCGGTGTCGTGTTGGTATCGGAGAGCCTGGACGAGCTTTTCTTTGTCGCTCACCGGATCGTCGTCCTCCATCGGGGCCGGCTGGTAGGAGGCGCGCCCACCACCGAGCTCACCCGGGAGCAGGTTGGCCTGTGGATGGCCGGGGCTGCGTAGACCGTGAGCGCGACTGTAAACGACGTTCCGGTCGGTACCCGTGTCGAGGGTGTCCTGCTCCGAGCCGGCGCGGTCCTCACGGCCGTTGTGACAGGTGGTCTCCTGGTCGCCGCGACGGGCCACGATCCCTGGTTTGCCTATCGGGAGATGGCAGTCGGTGCGCTCGGGTCGGCGTACGCTGTGGAGCAGACGGTACTAAAGGCCATTCCCCTGCTGCTGTGCGCCCTCGCCGTATCCCTGGCCTTCACAGCAGGCCTGTGGAACATCGGGGCAGAGGGTCAGATGGCAGTGGGCGCCATCGCTGCGACATGGCTCGCCTTAGCCTCAGAGCACTTGTCTGCTGCCTTCGTGCTTCCAAGTCTTCTGTTCCTGGGCGTGCTCGGCGGTGCCGCATGGGCAACGATCCCCGGCCTTCTCCGGGTGCTGTTCGGCATCAACGAAATCCTCGCCACGCTCATGCTGAACTACGTGGGATTGCTGCTGGTCGACTACCTCGTTTTCGGCGCGTGGGCCGACCCGGCTGCGTTCACGTTTCCCTACTCTCGGCCGTTTCCCACAAGTGCGCACCTGCCTGCGGTGTTCGGTGACGTCCACATGGGCCTGTTGTTCGCGCTCCTATCGGCTGGGGCTCTCTGGTGGGTCCTTCGGCAGACCCCCTGGGGCTACGAGGTCCGCGTGATGGGTGCAAGCGCGCGGACTTCCCGATACGCGGGGATCCCAGTGATTCGGAACGTGGTGATCGTCATGGCTCTGAGCGGTGGCCTGGCGGGGCTGGCAGGTGCGGTGGAAGTGGCAGGCGCCCTCCACCGCTTGCAGCAGGGCGTTTCCCAAGGATACGGCTACGTGGCCATCATCGTGGCGTGGATCGCGCGGTTGCATCCCCTTGGCGTGGTGGCGGTGGCCGTCCTCATGGCAGCCTTGCTCAACGGCGGGTTGGCCATTCAGGCGACCGGCGTGCCCGCCGCCATCGCGGCCATCTTGCAGGCGTTGATCCTCACCTTTGTGCTAGCAACCGAGCGCCTGGTCCACCGCATTCGGTGGCGGCGGGCTGTCGCGATCACACGCGCACGTGGGCAACCATGAGCACGGATCAGCTCGTGTTGCTGCTCGCAGCAGCAGTTGGTGCCGGCACCCCGCTCGTGCTGGCCGGACTCGGGGAGGTCTTCGCGGAGCGAAGCGGCGTCCTCAACCTAGGGATCGATGGGGTGATGCTGATCGGTGCGATGGCGGGCTTCGCTGTCGTCCTCACGACGGGTGATCCGTGGCTTGGCGTCGGTGCGTCACTTCTGGCAGGAGGACTGCTGGGCGCCGGGCATGCCCTGTTGACCGTGACCCTGGGAACGGAGCAAGTCACGACAGGGCTGGCGCTGGCTATGTTCGGAACGGGTCTCAGCGCCTTCTTGGGCAAGCCGCTCATCGGCATCCCCAATCCCGCTCCCTTCGCAGCTGTGCCCCTGCCGGGCCTTTCTGGGCTACCGGTCTTGGGCCGCGTGTTGTTCCAACAGAACGCCCTCGTGTACGCGAGTTACGCCCTGGCGTTGATCGGGTGGTTGTGGCTCATGCGCACTCGACAGGGCCTGCATCTGAGAGCTTGCGGCGAGGATCCCGCAGCGGCCGACGCCGTCGGTGTCAACGTGACCATGGTACGGTACGCAGCGACGGTGGGTGGGGCAGCACTCGCCGGACTGGCAGGTGGCTATCTCTCCCTCGCGTACACGCCGGCATGGACCGAGAACATGACCGGCGGTCTTGGGTGGATCGCCATCGGGTTGGTGGTCTTCTCGACATGGCACCCACTGCGCCTCCTGGCTGGGGCCTACCTGTTCGGAGCGGTCGAGGTCGCTGGGTTTTGGGCACAGCTTGCGGGAATCGAGATGTCTTCGATCCTGCTGCGCATGGCGCCCTATCTGTTCACGCTCGTCGTCCTCGTCCTCATCACTTGGGCCCGAGGTGCCGCAGGTATGCCAGCAGCATTGGGACGTCCATATTTCCGCGAGCGGTGACCGGAGGTGACGGAATGGAAGCGTACTTTTACGGCGTGCGCAAGCGAATTCCGGAGGGGTTCGAGGAGTGGTTGGATCCGCGAACAACCGCAGCAGTCTGCGTCGACATGCACCGGGGACATCTGGACGACAGTCCAGACTGCCCATGCCCGGCACCGCGGGCCCGTGAGATCGTAGAGCCCATCAACATCTTCCACCGACGCTGCCGACGTCTTGGCGTGCCCGTCATCCATGTGAAGACCGTGCTCCGCTCGAGCGGTGTCGACGAGGGATTCCGTTCAGCATGGCGTCTCACGTTTCCGATCACGGTGGGGCCCATCCCAAACTCGGACGCACACGGCCTGGTCGGAACCCCATGGACCGAGCTGGTGACAGAGGTGGACCCAAACGACCACATCGTGGATACGAAAAAGCGCCTGAGCATATTCTATCCCACCGATCTCGACTTCCTCTTGCGCCAGCTACGACGCCGGACCGTCGTTCTCACCGGTGTCATGACCGATTGCTGCGTGCTGAACGCCGCCTTCGATGCAGCCAACCGCGACTACAGGGTCGTGGTCATGCGAGACCTCGTGCGCGGGTTTTCACCCGAAATGGAGGACGCCGCATTGAGGATCGTTTCGCTGCACCTCGGGCTCGTAATGGACGCGGAGGATCTACTGGAGGCATGGGAGGATCGGATGGCCCGCGTGGAGGCAGGCCGATGAGCGGACTTCGACTCGACCGGTGGGCAGACGGGTGGGAGCAGGTCCTCCCAGGAGTCCGTCGACGGGTGGCCAGTGGGCGCCTCATGACCGTTACCTTCTACCAGTTCGAGCCGGGCGGCCGATTTCCGCTTCACGCCCACGCGCAGGAACAGGCAGTGCTGGTCATCCGGGGTGCCCTGACCTTTTCGGCCGCATCTGCCCAGGAGACGGCCGTACCCGACACGGTCCTGTGGATACCACCAGACCTGCCGCATGACGCCGTGGCGGGCCCAAAAGGTGCCTGGGTCGTGAGCATCGTCTCCCCTGCACGGCGCTCGAATCACGACGTTCGGATCCTGGAGTCGTAGGCATGCCCATCCGAGTCTTCGATCCGCTCCGCGACGGCGTCCCGATCCCCCTCATCGCCCGTCAGGCGCGGCTGGTCGTCTGGCCCGGCAACGGCGCGCGGGTGGCGTCCATGAACCGCGTGGTCCTCGAGCCCGGAGAGGAGAACGTCCCACACGAGCACCCCGAGTCCGAGGACACGATCTTCATCGTCGAGGGCACGGGGGTGATCCAGGACCTGTCGGCCGGAATCGAACACGCCATCGGCGCCGGATGCGCCGTCCACGTGCCCCCGCGGGTGGTGCACGCGGTACGGGCGGTCGAACGGATGGTCAGCGTCGGCGGCCCCTGCCCGCCGGACGTCGCGTTGCTCCGGGCCTGCGGACTGCGGTGGGAGGGCGCCTGAGTCGCTGGGTGAAGATTGTATGCAATATATCACAAGTGCCGCAGGAGCCCGGGGCACCCTCGTAGAAATATCCGTTGTCATGGGCACGAGCGGCATTCCGACACCGACAGCCAGCGAACGTGTATACATTGCTATCCGCAATGACATGCTCGCGGGCCGCTTCTCCCCGGGTGCCCGGTTGACCGAACGGCAGCTGGTCGCCGCCTACCGCGTGTCGCGGACCCCCGTGCGCGAGGCACTGCGGCGGCTGGCCCAGGAAGGGCTGGTCCTCCACCTCCCGCACCGCGGCGTGCTGGTACGCACCTTCTCATACGAGGAGGCGCTGCACATCTACCAGGTGCGCATCCCTCTCGAGGGGCTGGCCGCCCGCCTGGCGGCCGCACAGGTCACGCCCCACACCGTCGGCGCGCTCTCTGAGGCGCTCTCGCAGGCAGAGCGGGCGGCGATGGCCCGAGATCGGGAGGGGATGGCGTTGGCGAACCACCGCTTCCACGACGCCATCGCGCGTGCTTCCAACAACCAGGCGCTGCAGCAGCTGCTGGGGCACCTGCGTGGGCACATCGCCTTGCTGCGCGTGACGTTATGGCGAGCGATCCCCTACCGTCCGCTGCAGACGATTCGGCAGCACCGCAGGATCCTGCAGGCCATCGCGCGGGGCAACCCGGATCTGGCGGAGCGCCGGGCGGTCGAGCACCTGGAGAGCAGCTGGGCGACGCTGCAGGCCGTCCTGGCTCGGACAACCAGGATCGGTACGGGAGGCGTCCGTTGAGCGACTCCTCGAGGCTTGTCGACAGCGCGCGGAACGTCGTGCGCACCTGCGCCCGGGTCCGCGTGGCAGAGCAAGTCTGCATCGTCGCGGACACCAAGACGCTACCCATCGCGCAAGCGATCCTGAAGGCCGCCAGGGAAGCCGGCGCCGAACCCGTGCTCGTATGCATGACCCCGCGTCGGGCGCACGGCAACGAGCCCCCGCCGATCGTGGCGGGTGCGATGCGCGCCGCCGACGTGATCATTCAGCCCGTCACGTACGCGATCACCCACACCGATGCGACCCAGCAAGCCCTGCGCCAGGGTGCCCGGGTGCTGGTCCTGCGCGGCATCACCGAGGAGATCA
>JAVKGX010000015.1 GCA_031432545.1 Armatimonadota bacterium | reverse complement strand
AGGTGCCGGGTTTGACAAAACGCAGGCGGTAGCGGTGTTGCCGGGAGGCCCAGAGTCGCAGGTCCTCCGGGGGGACACCGGAGTTCCGGTAGCCCTGCCCGTCGTACTCCGCTGAACCCACAGGGAAGGCCACCTGCGGGTTGAGGTATGCGGATTTGTCCTCCATCACCACAAGCGGCGGGAGCTTGCCCCCGCCCGCGAAGGCCACGTTGTGGAAGCCCGCGAACTGCCACTCCACCACGTCCCCCACCGTGACGTCCACCTCCCGCGGGTGGAACGCGTTGGACCACACGCTCCCGTCCCGCGTGAGTCCTCCGGCCACCACCGTCCACGTGCGAGCCTGGGCCTTGGCGGGTGGCGGAGCCACCAACACCAGGGCCACCACGGCCGCGACGGCGAGACCGCGATGCCACCGGACCATGCTGACCACCTCCTCTGAGCCTTGTGGGTGCAGGGTAGCCCACGCGATGGATCCCGCCATCCGTGAAAAGGCGGATATCGCCCTCTCTAGGTCCCACAGACCTCCACAACCTCCACCACCCGCAGGAGCGGGGTGCGCGCCACCTGGCAGACGGCCCGGACCGCGTCGGCACTCTGCGCCTGAAAGAGGACCATGACCCGCCAGTCCGCGGGGATCCAGAGGGTCAGGAGGTAGTGCACCCCGGTGCCCTGGGCCGCTTCCTCGCACGCGGCGCGGGCGCGCACCGCCAGATCCCGCACCTGCTCCGGGGGAATGCCCGGAACGTCGCAGTCCGCGATGTACAGCGGCATGGATGACCTCCAGGGAGGTGCAAGGACACTCGAAGCATAGGGGAGAGGACAGCGGCAGAACATCCGTGGAAAGGCGGACTGCGCTCGGGATCTTCCGGGAGCTTCAGAGCTAGGACTTCCCGACCGCCCCCTCCCCACCGTACGCGGTGCCCGCGGAGGAGGCGATTCCCTGCTCCACGGCCCATGCGGCAATCTGGGCCCGGGATCGGAAGCCAAGCTTGTTGAGGATGTGCAGCACGTGACTGTCGACCGTGCGCTCGGATACAACTAGTCGCGCGGCGATCTCCCGGTTCGTCAGACCCTGGGACACCAGCTGGGCTACCTGCTGCTCGCGCCGGCTGAGCCCACCGCGTGGGGAGCTCCCTTCCGTGTCGGCGGTCAGAGCGGCTGCCTCCGCCACCAGCCACGCCAGGGATGTGCGCGCTCCTTCGGCGTAGGCGGGTTCGAAGTCGGCAGCGAGTGCGGACCTGACCGTGCCCAGCGTCTCGAGCAGGTCGGACCGGGCGGGCATGCCCGGGATCCTCGGGCGGTCGAGGGAGACGTGGACTGCGCGCCGCTGAGCGTCCGCGTAGCCCAACAGGTGGGCTGCAACCGTGGCGTACCCCCGGCGCGCGGCCAGGATGGCCAGCCCCTCCGCTGCGTAGACCACGCCCATGGGGTCGAACTCCTCCTGGTACAGGCGGAGGGCTTCCAAGTACCGCCGGGCCGCCTCCCGCTTTTGCTGTTCGGCCTGCGCCAGCCCCGCGAGCTCCACCAGGGTGGAGGCCACGCGCCCCGGGTCCGCCAGATCCCTGCGAATCGCGAGGGCTTCCTCGTAGAGTGCCCGTGCCTGTGGCAGGTCCCCCAGCGCCCAGGCGATCCGAGCCAGGTGGTTCAGGGCGGTAGACACGCCGTCTTGGTCGCTGAGGTCTGCGAAAACCTGGCGGCACCGCTCAGCATAGGATCGGGCGGCGGCCGGCTGTGAACCTGCCAGGGCTACCACGCTGAGGCCGTACAGGGACCAGGCCACGCCGCGCGCGTCCTGCAGCGCCTGGCTCAAGGCAAGGCTCTCCTCGAAGGGCTCGCGCGCCTCCGGGAAGCCGCACCGTTCGATGGCGATCAGCCCCATCAGCCGCAGCGCGGACGACAGGCCGTGAAGGTCCCCGCTCTCCCGACACAGGACGATACTCCGCCCCGCCAGCCGGGAGGCGCGTTCCCACTCGCCGCGGTCCCGCGCCACCAAACCGAGGGTCCGGAGAGCGTGTGCCGCGAGGCTTCGGTCTCCCAGCCGGAGCCCCAGGCGCGCGGCTTCCACCGCCTGCTGGCGGGCGGCCCCGTAGTCTCGGCACCGCCAGGCCAGCACAGCACCCCCGCAGAGGAGGCGGGCACGTTCGCTCTGTGCGGCCTGGTCCGCGGTGGCCGCGGCCGCGCGCGTCCAGCTGTACCCCTCCGCCCAGTGGCCCCGCACGTTCCAGAAGGGCCACAGGGAAGCCGCCAGCCGCCGCAAGGTGTCGTGGTCCCCCACCTGCGCCGACCACTCCAGCACGTGGCGCAGGTTGTCGTGTTCCTCCTCCAGTACCGCGAGCCACTGCCCCTGCTCTGGGCCTCGAAGGGCCCGGCCGGCCCGTTCCGCCACGGCCAGCAGGTGGTGTGCGAGACGAGCTTCCACTCCCTCGCGCTCACCGGCCGCCTCCAACCGTTCCAGCCCGAACTCCCGGATGGTGTCCAACATTCGGAAACGCGACTCCACCCCGACCGACTGGCTGCGGACGAGGCTCTTGTCCACGAGGCCACGGATCACGTCTAACGCCTCGCCTCGCTCCAACTCGCAGACCGCTGTCGCGGCGTCCACGTTCCACCCACCGGGGAATGCACTGAGGGCGCGGAAGGCGCTCTGTTCCCGAGGGGGCAGCAGGGCGTAGCTCCACCCCACCGCGGCCCGCAGGGTGCGGTGCCGCTCTGGCAGGTCCCGGGCGGACCGTGTGAGGAGGGAGAGGCGGTGGTCCAGGCGTTCCAGGACCGCCTGGGCCGAAAGGACCTTGAGCACCGGGGCTGCCAGTTCCAGCGCCAGCGGAAGCCCGTCGAGGCGGACGCAGATCTCTGCCACCGCGTGCGCGTTGGCGGGGTTGATGCGGAACGTGGGGAGGACCGCGGTGGCACGGGCCAGCAGGAGGGCGACGGAGGGTACCGCGGCCAGGTGCGCCGGGAAAGGGAGGTTCCGCAGGTCCGGAAGTTCCAGGGGCTCGAGCGCCATCTGGTGCTCCCAGCGCAACCCGAGCGGTTCACGGCTGGTGGCCAACACCTTGAGGTCGGGGAGGGTCTCCAGTAACCGGCCCACGGCTTCTGCGGCCTGGAGCAGGTGCTCGAAGTTGTCCAGCAACAGGAGGACTGTGCGGCCCCGCAGGGCTCCCGCGAGCCTCTCCAGGAGCGCCGCAGGCCGAGCCGTGCGGACCTGCAGCGCGTGCGCCACCTGACCGAGTAGCAGGGAAGGATCGCGCAGGGGCACCAGGTCGACGAAAGCCGTCCGGTCGAAGCGGCCTCGGACAGCCCGCGTGACCTCCACCGCGAGGCGCGTCTTGCCCACTCCCGGGGGCCCGGTGAGGGTAAGCAGGCGAATCTGACCTGACAACAGGTGCCGACACGCTTCAGCCAGTTCCCGTCCGCGTCCGACGAGCGGGGATGTCTGCACCGGAAGCTGCGGCGCGCCCACTGACGCCTCCCGGGTGACCTTAGATTTCAGCGATCGGACTCCTCCTCGCCGCCGCCGATGCGCGCAGGCATCCGGAAGCCCTCAGCCCCTCGAGACAGACGGATGCGTTAGCGGCGAGGTGACGGCCCTCGCCGGTGTCTGACACCTGGTGTCAGACGCTATGCGTGGGCGTGCGTCACTGCACCACGACGCGCTGGTGCATGACCAGCAGGATGAGCAAGAACAGCAGCAGCGCGACGACGAGGGCTTCTGCCTGTCCCGACGTGTCTCGCGCGATCCTCCTCCACCACGCCCACAGCCAGATCTCGACCGTCGTCAGCACGGCATCACCTCCTCCCGTTGTGATCTTCATCGGAACAGCACGAATGGCCTCCTGACCGCTTTGGACCGCCGACGGCGAACGTTGCCGGTGTGGGGTGACGGATGAGCGACGCTGGCCGTATGCTTCGTGGTGTTGCCGTGCGACTTCCTCCAAACGTGGATCACCTCGTCTACGCGTCGCCGGACCTAGACCGCGGTATCGCCGAGATCGAAGGACTGCTGGGCGTGCAGCCATCTGCTGGCGGCCAGCACATCGGGATCGGGACGCGCAACGCCCTGGTCGGCTTAGGACCTATGACGTACCTGGAGATCATCGCGCCCGACCCCGACCAACCACCTCCGCTCGTGCCTCGGCCGTTCGGGATCGATCAGTTGTGCGGCTCGAAGCTGGCGGCGTGGTTCCTCAGGGCGAGCGATCTGGGCCGGCTGAGAGGGGAGGCTCTCCGCGCGGGTGTACCGATCGGCGGGGTGAAGTCCGCAAGCCGGCGGCGGCCCGACGGTGTGGCGCTGTCGTGGGAGATGACCGACCCCTGGTGCGCGGTTGCCGAAGGCATCGTACCATTCTTCATCGACTGGAAAGATTCCCCGCATCCGGCGGCGACCGCGCCTCGGGGCGGCTCGTGGGTCGGGTTGCGTGCCGAACATCCCGACGCGCCGCGCGTCCGGGATATGCTATCGCGGCTGGGCATCGAGGTACCGGTCGAGGTCGGCCCGCTGCCGGCGCTTATCGCGACCATCGAAGGTGCGCGTGGGCGCGTGGAACTGAAGTAGTCACACCCGACTCGCTGGCCGGAAAACCTTGGGCGCGTGCCGTTGGCTCTTATCCGACGGTTGATGCGCCGGCGAGGGCCACCGGCGAAATCCCGCTGGCCTGCGGCTCACGGCGGGCACGTCGATTCGGTGGCACGACTCAGCCGTCCGCGGTACCGGGCCCCATCAAGTACTGATCGAAACCCGGCGGCAGCCGGACCGCCGCGGTGGGCTTGGTCGCCGCGATCTCGTCGACGTGCTCGACCAGCGCGTACGACCGATCGCCCTCCACCAGGCGATCGCCCAAGGCGTCAAACCAGGCTCGAAGCCGTCGTCTCCCGAACCACCCGCCCGCCAACCAGTGGCTGAACGCCTCGAAAGTCGCTGCCCGTACGTCCCGATCAGAGGTGAGACCGTTCGTCCCCCAGCGGAGTTCCGCGTGTGCGCGTGGGACGCTGCAGGCCCGGCCGAGTCGCTACCATCCCGCGCCCCATGGGAGCGCGATCGCTCCCGGACCCGTGAACACGAGTGCGAGAGATGCGGCCAGCAGAGCGAACTCGAACTCCCACCCGGCTCCCTTGGGATCCGCGAAGGGTGCTTTGGCCATTCCGCGCTTCACCAGGATGATCGCCACCAGCATGTCGATTGCCAGTCCCACGGAGATCAGGCGGGTGAGCGGTCCGAGGATCAGCAGGACGCCGCCGACCGCCTCGAGCAGCGCGACGACCCATGCGAACAACCGCGGCGCGGGAACGCCCAACTGCTGGAGGAAGCCGGCGAACCCGGCGATCCCCTTGATCGGGGAGTTGGGGTTCAGCTTCGGCCACCCGTGCACGATGAAGATCACGCCGAGTGCGACCCGGAGGATCAAGAGTCCCCAGTCGCTCACCGCAGAAAAGATGTCTGCGAGCACGATCGTCGCCCCCCTTGCGGTTTTTGGACTCTGGCACGGCCGCCTGTCGGCTGCCGCAGACGGCTGTCCGCGCTGGCCGAACAAACGAAGGGGAGGCGGCTCGTATTCCCCCCTCGGTCCTCGGGCTCGGCCGGGCGAGGATCAGAGGCGGGGGCAGGGCGGTTCGAAAGCGGGCACGGAATGGTGGAGACGAGGGGATTCGAACCCCCGACCCCCTGCGTGCAAAGCAGAGGCTCATCCCGACCGATGAAACCCAGTCCTGATGCGGGTTCTAGAGGGGTGAGCCCCTGCTTTTCTGTGGCCTGTTCCATCGCGTCCACCTCCTTGGGTCACTCCCAGCCAGGCCAGGAGGAACCTTGAGCGCGCCAGCCGCGGCTGTTTTGCCCAGTTGGTGACCAGGGCTTTGACCTCGGCGTCTGATATGCGCCGACTCTCCTCGACGCGAAAGCGTCGGTGGCGCTTGCAGGTCCGGCAGTAACCGAAGCCTTCCTCGCCCGACGGCAGGAGGGGCAACAACCGCGCTGCCCATTCTTCCTGCTCGCGTCCGTGCAAGTCGCGCCGGGTGAGGACCTTTCGTAGCACGGCCTCCGGCCGACCGCAGGCCGCGCATCGCACTTGGTCCACCCAGACGGGCACCGCGGGCGGCGAGCGCTTCGGCTCGCCCCGCCGCAGTTTCCCTTTGGCGAGCCACTCACGGATAGTCCGGTGAACCCGCGGCTCTTCAAGTGTGCGCAGGGAGTCCACCTGCCACTTCTCCCGGTCCGTGAGACGCGCCCCCTTCACCCCGTCGAAGCGGGCGATGATGGCTGCGGCGATTTCCCGCACCGTCTTGCCTCTCCGTCGAAGCCGCTTCGCTTCGGCCTCGGGGCGCGTCAGCCAGAACGGCTCAAGCGCCCTGCGCGTGACCCTGGGCTTCTTTACTCTGCGCGGCTGTTTGCGGGCCGCCTCCTGAACCATCGCCCCTCATGTTCAGGGGACAGGAGGCAGAATCCTTGCGCTACCGGGCGCTTGAGAGTCCGCAGTTATCGCGGCGGGGGCGTGGAGAGAGAATCGAACCAGACTCAAACGTGAGGTGGTTACGATGAAAGACGCGTTGCTCTCCGTCGGCCTCGCCGCGCGACGGCTTTCGCTCTCCTCCGAGCGGGTGCGGGCGCTATGCCGCTCCGGGCAGTTGAAGCACCTGCGGGATGCGACGGACCGTCGGCTCATTCCCGAGACCGCGCTCGTGGCGCTCATCCGTCGGCGCGAGCGGCAGCACGTTGCGAAGGGTCCGCAGCGGGGCTAGAAAGCCGAGCACCGGCTGCGGGTCGCCACATCTCCCAGCCGGTGCTCACCGGGGTGAACGCAGATGGCTCAGTCCACGTCCACCGCCACTGGCATTGTCGGGCACCGCCAGCCGAAGGGCAACCCTCTATCTTCCCCTGGCCGCACCCTGACCGCTTCCGAGCGAGAGATCGTGCTGACCATCGCCGATGACGAAGACGACTGGTGCGTTCACACAGACTCAGCCCGGTTGACCCGCCGGCTGCTGCGCGTCGCCCAGGCGTGGGGTGCACAGGTCGGGCGCGTCGGGTGCGGGTATCAGTTCAGCCTGCCCCTTGAGGCGGTTCGGTTCGCGGGTCCACGCCGAGTCACGGCCAAGGAGCAGGCCCGCCGTGCGAGACTCCGGGACGCCTTCAGGAATGGCCGAAACGGTGCACGAGGCCCAATCGCAATCCTGCTGAGGGGTCAGAGGCCAAGGGGGTATCCTGATGCCTCCCAGCCTGCCTGCCCCTTCGGAAACGGCCGTCGTCGGCCGCCTGGTGAGACGGAGGAACCCGAGGCAGCATTCGGAGGAGTTGGGCCGGCCTGCTGGTGTTGCTCCCGCCTCCTCGGCACTGGTACCGCCAGAGGATTCGCCCGCCACCCTCTCCGACGCTGTCGAGGGGTTCCTGCTCAGCCGGCGCGTCGGAAACTGCACGGCTCGCACGGTGGATATCTACGCCGCCAACCTTTGGCGGTTCGTCCGGGCGGTCGGCGGAGGCGGGCTCGCTGACTGCACGCCTTCCGTCATCCAGCGCTACCTCACCGGCCTGCGCGAGCGGATGCGCGCGGTGTCGGTGCATCAACACTTCCGAACGTTGCGAACATTCCTCCGTTGGTGCGTCCGCACCGGCCGCCTGCCCGCCGACTCGATGGCGGGGATGACGATGCGCCTCCCCAAGACCTTGCCGCGTGTGCCCGAGGATGGGCACGTCCGCAGGCTGCTGGCCGCCTGCCCGTCCACCCCCGAAGGCCGCCGCAACCGCGCGCTGATTGCCCTGCTCGCCGACAGCGGACTGCGCAAGGAGGAGGCCCGCCGGCTTCGCATCGGGGCCCTCGACTTCACCGCCCGCACGATTCACGTCCACGCCGGCAAGGGCCAGAAGGACGGCTTGGCCTTCTTCGGCGAGGCCACCTCATCGCTGCTGCGGACCTGGCTAGCCGTCCATCCCGACCCGAGGCCCGCAGCGTTCCTGTTCGTCACCCGCGACGGGTCGCCGCTGGGGCCCTACGCCATCCGCCGCATCCTGCATCGGCTCAGCCGGCGCGCCGGGCTGGACCGCCTCATCGGGCCGCACGCGCTACGGCACTACGCTGCCACGGCCATTTGGCGGCGTAGCGGTGATTTGGAACTCGTCCGCCGCGTTCTGCGCCACGAGACGTTGATCATGGCCCTGCGATATGTGGCGGTTTCGCAGGCTGACCTGGCCGCGAAGTTCGCGACCGCCTCCCCGATGGATCACCTGCGGGCCGCGCGGTGAGCGCCGATGAGCGGCGCGTTCGCCAGCGATGCCCCGGCCTACCACGCGCACGGCCTGAACATTGTGCCCGTGGTGCCCGGCACGAAGCGGTCGGCCGTGGCCTGGAGCCGGTGGCAGCACGAACGGCAGACCGCCGCGGAGGTCGGCGAACTTGCACGCGAGTACCCGGATGGCGATATCGCTGTCATTCTCGGTGGGCCTGGTCTCTCGCTGGGCGACTTGGACCACGACGGCCCGGCTGCTGTGGCCTCGGTTCGAGCCGAGCGGCTCCCGCTGCCGCCAACAGCCGCCTTCGAGGCGCGGCGAGGGCACCACCTGCTCTACCGAACGACCGGACCCCTGCCGAGGACTGCGATGTTGCCAGACCTGGAATTCCTCGGCTCCGGCCTCCTCGTGGTACCGCGGAGCGCTGGCCGGCACTGGTTGCTCGACCTTGACCACCTGACCGATTTGCCGCGTGCGTGGCTTGACCGTGTTGCCGCCACCAGAGACACACTCCACAACGTCAACACCACGACCACTGCAGCAAGGTATGCATATGCATATCTTGCTGCACCTCGTCTTTCAGGTAGTGAAGAACTGGGAGGGTGTCCAGTCGGAGGGGTCTGGCCGGCGGCGGCGCGGCTCCTCGGGTTGCCTGATGAACTCGGTCGAGGGTTCAGGTGCCCGCTGCCCGGGCACGAGGAGCGCCGGGCTTCCGCGGCGTGGTGGGCCGGGGAGAACGGCGTCATCGTGCTGGTTGACTTCCATCGACGCGACGGCGAAGAGGCGCACGGTGGCTCCGGCCGGCCGCCTGTCTACACCGTGCCCGAGGTCTTCGCTTCCATTCGCGCCGGCCGCACCTTGAAACTCCCGGGCACCAGTCATGCCGTCTGGGCGGCGAGGCTGCAGGTCGAACTCGGTCTGCTTCGGCCACCCGTGGTGCCGCTGCGATTCCCCGCCAGCGTAGGCGCACCTGTGTCTGAGATGGTGCGGCTGCTCTTCGGCATCCACTGGCTGCGCGAACCGGGCAAGCCTGTGCCGCTGTCATGGCGCTTCGTCTCTGCCTGGTGTCGCATCGACGAACGTGCCGCTGGGGCGCTGGTTTGTACGCTGCTGGCTGCCGGCACAATTCGCTTCGTCGGCAAGCATCGTGGCATCAGCCTGTTCCTGCCTGGCGCGGGCGAACTCGGTCGGGTGCGGCCGGAGTAGGGCGAAAGTAGGGTGGCGTGTTGGGCAGGAAGCGGGCAGCGCCGTCATCTCTGAAAGCGCTGCGCCTGTCAAGAGTCTCGGTTACCGGTTCGTCTACTTTCGCCGATCTCGTCGGAGTCATCTCTACGCCCTGATGCTGGCATGAGGATGTCCCGGAAGCGTGTCGCAATCAAGTCACGAGCCTCGCTGGGCTCAGACGCAACCCGCGCTTACGCCTCCGTGGACGATCCCGGCTCGCGATACGGCTCCCGCTTGGTCAGCACCCAGTAGGCCGCCTCCGCCAGGTGGCGGGCCACATCTCCGATCGCTTTCTGATGCCCCTTCCGCTTGTAGATGCGGTCGTAGAGTCGGCTGACATGGCGCTGCGGGTGCCGCCCCCGGTGCAGACAGACCACATTGGCCGCCTCCACAAACGCCCATTTGAGATAGCGATTGACGTCCGCCCGCAGTGGGCCGTAGCGGCGCCGGCCTCCGGACTCGTGGACCCGCGGGGTGGTACCCGCATAGGCGGCGAGCTGCTCGCTGCGCCCAAAACGGGCCACATCGCCGATCTCTCCGAGGATCACGGTCGCCAGGATGAAACCCACGCCCGGGAGCGTCATCAGCAGCTTGATCTCGTCGGTGACCTCAAAGAGTTCGCCATCTGCCGCTCAAAGAGGTCGACCTGGTGGTTGAGGGTCTCAATCTGATCGAGCACCCGCGTCGTCGCAAACGCCGTCTGCGGCGGCAGCTCGGCGAGCCGCTGGCGGAGCAGTGTGCGCCCCTGCTTTCCAAACAGATCGTCGACCTCACCGACCGTCAGCGCGTACTTGGCCAGCGTCGCGTGGATGCGATTCTTCAACTGGGTGCGCTGGCGCACCAGCACCATCCGCGTCCGCGGGAGGTCACGCCAGTCCCGCAGTTCCCCTGGGGGAATCCACACCGTGGGCAGCGTCCCGGTCCGCTGCAGCTGGTTCATCCCGCGCGCATCCAGTCGGTCCGTCTTGTTCACCACCCCCAACATCAACTTGGCCTTGTGCGCATGCACCAACTGGGGCCTGTACCCCGCTGCTTCCGTTTCATCGACCATCCAGTACCAGTTGCCCACTGTCTCGATGGCCACCGGCGAGCCGGGCTCACAGCCCGCCAGGAACCGCCGCAGCGCCCCACGCTCGTGCGCGATCCGCTGCTCCCCTACCACAGTGCCCTCCGGCCGCTCCACCCGGGCCCAGGTGTAGTGTTTGTGGGCATCGAACGCGACATACTGCATGGTGCTGCGCCTCCTCTCTTCGGCTCTTGCTGTCTGCTCAGCAAGAGATTCGCCGTCTGGAGGCGCAGCGCTTTCATATCATCAAGAAAATCTCCCAAAATCCCAAAGAAGGTTCCCTGAGCGGAAGTCCCCATCCCGCCGGATGGTGAATGGCCGCTCGCCCTGATGTTGCCGCCGGCGTGGTCGGCGGGTTAACACCCTCGGGTCAGCCACCATTGCGCTTTCCTGCGCAAGTCGCTTGCTGGCTGGAATCCGGTCACTGCCTTCAGCGGTGCCTTTGTCGCGCTACCTTCCAGTACGATGGCATCAAATCTCCACGTCCACCCGGTTCGAGGCTATTTCGGACTCGCCCATCCCGTCCGTCCGGCCTCTACCCCGGAGTGGCGGAAGGCTCCCGCTCGGATAAAGGCCAATCGGGTCTCCGTGACGTAATACATGCTCAAAAGCCGCACCTGTGGGACGACATGTACGACCAGGAACGCGCTGTCTTTCGCCGGTTCAAGACCGAGTTGGAACGCAACGTAGTACTGCGCTCCGAGGTCGAATCCGTAATCGAGGTCTTGCTGTCCGAGTACAACACGACCATACACGAAAACAGGTTCGTTGTCGGCGGAGTCCTTGAACGCATCATTGGTGCCGCCATGCGGGCCGCCGGGATAGATGCCACGAATGTCGGCAAGGTCCACCCGCGCATCGACATCTCAGTACCCGGCACGGAAGGCTTCTCCGTCAAGGGCGAGTTCACGGGTACAGGCCAGATTCGGCTCATAAACGTCCTGGGCGGAGGCGTCGGCGGGGGCTGGCGGGAGGCCACCATCTTCGTCCTGACCGGCATCGGGATTGGTTACGCGGACCCGGAACTTCTGCCACACGCGACGGTGTCGAGCGGCGACGCTGTGCTGTTGAAGCGGCGAAACCTTACGGAATTCCTGGCTAGGCAACCGGAGTACCTCTTGCGCTGCAAAATCGCCCAGAAGTCGACAAACCTTGATCGCACAAGAATGGCCAGCGAAGCCGTGGCCCACGAACTCTTGGAAAGGTTCCCCACTCTGAGGAAGTTCAAATAGCCTTCAGGTGAACAGGAGGAGCATTTCCTCTTCGCGGCGGGCTCTCGGCCGCCTCCTCGGACCGTGGCCCTTCCCATGCCTGCCCGGCCCCGCTAGAGGCGAATCTATGGGAACGGAATCGAACACGGCAATCAGTTGCTTCTGCCGGACCGCGAGCGGCTCGTCCAACCGGCGCTGGGCGTAATACACGTACTTCTTCACCGTGTCGTAACCCACGAAGTGCCGCCCCAGGTGTTTGGCGACCTTCAGCGTCTGCCCGCTTCCCGCGAACGGATCTAGCACGAGGTCGCCGGGATACGAGTACAACTGGATAAGCCGGTACGGGATTTCCTCGGGAAACGGGCAGGGGTGGTGGAGGTGGCCCGGTGGAACCGGCGCGATATGCCAGACCGTGTTGGCCACGTCCATCGTGAACACGCGGTTGATGGGGATGCGGGCCCTGTCCAGGCTCGACCGGGACCGGCCTGTGTAGATCGCCTTGCCGGGCCTACGGAAGACAAGGATGTACTCCGTCATGATGTTCGGGTAGAAGTAGCCGGGGTAGGGCTTCTGGATGGTGACGCCCGCACGCTTCACCCCGCCGGTGACCTTGTGCCAGACAATGTCCTGGTGAAACTCCCATCCGGACCTGGACAGCCGGGCGGCGAGGTCGAACGGGACGGGGTAGTGGCGGCCGTTCAGCAGGACCGTGCCGATGACCACGGCGCAGTAGCCTCCAGGTCGGGTCTTGGCGAGGACACCCCCGAAGATGCGCTCGACCCAGTCCAGGTACTCGTCGTATTCCTTGTACCCGAAGGCGTATTTCCGCGTCCGGTACCAGCGGTTCGGGTCCCTCTCATGGATGTCGTAGTCTATCGCGTTCCAGTATGGCGGCGAGGTCACCGTGAGGGTGACGGAGTTGTCTTCCAGCGCGGAGAGGTCCTCACACGAGGCGTGGTGGATGATGTCAACCTCTGCCATCGGGTTCCTCCTCCAGGAGACTGAAAGGCTCCTGCTTTGCTTCTCCTCCGGGCATGCCAGTCCTCTCACCTAGATTATCGGCCGCTTGTCCGCCTCCGTCCCGGGGCGGGAAGGGGCTTTCGAGCAGGCTCGCTCTTCCGAACTGCGCGCTCACCTCCCGAGACCCCATGCTACCCACGCCAGCGCAGAGGCCTTCACTCCAGCCACAGCCGTTCAATCGCCCCAGCCTTCCGGTGCGCCCGCTGCAGGTCGGCTCCTACCAGGCTGCTGTAGCGCAGCGTGGTATTCAGGCTCTCGTGCCCCAGTAACCGGCGCACTTCGTCCAACCCCGCGCCCGCCCGAAGCCAGGCCGTCGCCGCGAAGTGTCGGAGCGCGTGAGGGTGCAGCCGTCGGTGCGGTGGCAGGCCGGCCTTGGCCGAGAGCCGGTGGAGGATCTGCACTAGGTGGCGGTACTTGAGCGGTTTCCCATGCCGGTCTGTGAACAGGAACGCCTCGGGTGACGGCTACGGATGCCGGGCCAGCCACGCCTTCAGGGCCCGCGTCGTGGTCGGCCCGATGAAGGCCACGCGGTCTTTGCAGCCTTTGCCGGCGCGCACGAACAGGCCGCGGTCGGAGGCCCGCCAGTCCTCGACCAGCAGGTGCAGCAGTTCGCCGGCGCGCAGGCCAGCGTCGGCGAGGGTCAGGACCATGGTACGGTTGCGGATCCCTTCGAGGGTGTCGGGGCACGCCGCAAGCACGGCGCGCAGTTCGTCCTCGGAGGGCACGTCGGGGAGCGTCTTCGGCGTGCGCATGGTGAATCCGCGCCGAGGGCTCTCGGCGAGCACGCCGGCGTCAACGCACCACCGGAAGAACGTCTTGAGCGTCCGGTACGCCTGGTGCTGGCTGCTCAGGGACAGAGAGGCGGCCTGGAGGGTGACGAGGAACTGGCGCATACTGAGCGCCGTCACCTCGACCCCGACCAGCAGCCGGCGCAGCCACCAGGTGTAGACCTGGAGCGTGGCCTCAGTACATCAGGCCACGCGCTTCGTGAGCAGGAACGCCTCGACAGCATCAGTGAGGGGGTGAGTCCCCGCTTTTTCGGCTGGTCTCGCGAGGGGCTCAACGGCTGAAACCCGCGTCCTGACTGGCTTGGTGGAGACGAGGGGATTCGAACCCCCGACCCCCTGCGTGCAAAGCAGGTGCTCTCCCGCTGAGCTACGTCCCCGTGACCGGTCCGTTTCAGTCGATCTTCTGCAGTTCCTCCGGCTCGGTGCGCGCGCGGGCTTCCGCCACGACCTCGTCGATGTCGGTGCCGGCTTCCAGCGCCTTTCGCCAGAGGTCCAGTGCGTCGCCGGTCAGCGCCACCTCAGCGACGACCTCACCCCTGTTGACGAAACGAAGGACGCTGCGCTCTTCGTCCCAGATCCACTCGTCGGCGCGTAACCTGTGCACGACCGGCCCCTAGCGGTGCTTGATCGACGTGACCTTCGGCTGCAGGAAGTATAGCAGGTAGTCCGGTCCACCCACCTTCGCGTCCGTCCCGCTCATGTTGAACCCTCCGAACGGGTGCACGCCGACCAGCGCGCCGGTGCACTTGCGGTTGATGTACAGGTTGCCGCAGGCGAACTCCGCGCGCGCCTTGGCGATCTTGTCCGGGTTGCGCGTGAAGACCGCGCCGGTCAGCCCGTACTCGGTGCCGTTGGCGATATCCAGCGCGTCGGCGAAGTCGCGCGCCTTGATCACTGCGACGACCGGACCGAAGATCTCTTCCTGGGCGATGCGTGCCTGGCGCGGGACGTCGGCGAACACCGTCGGCTGGATGTAGTATCCACCGCTGTCGCCCGGCTCGCCCCCGGCCAGCAGGCGTCCTTCGCCCTTGCCGATCCGGATGTAGTCGAGGATCGTACGCATCGCGCGCTCGTTGATGACCGGACCGACCGGATAGTTGTCCTTCGCCGGACCGACTTCCAAGGCGCGCACGCGCGCGGTGAAGGCTTCCAGCGCGTCCTCGTACACCTTCTCGGTGACCACGAGCCGCGAGCCGGCCGAGCACTTCTGGCCTTGGAACCCGTACCCGGAAGCGACCGCGGCGGCGACGGCCTCGTCCAGGTCTGCCTCCTCGTCGACGATGACCGCGTTCTTGCCGCCCATCTCCGCGATCACACGCTTCAGCCAGATCTGCCCCGGTTGGACCTTCGCGGCTTGCTCGTAGATGCGGCAGCCGACATCGCGGGAGCCGGTGAACGCCACCATCCGGACGCGGGGGTGGTTCACGAGCCCGTCGCCGACGACCGATCCGGATCCGGTGACGACGTTCAGCACGCCCGGCGGCAGACCGGCCTGCTCCATGACCTCCACGAACGGGTAGATCGTCGCGGGCGAGTCGCTGCTGGGCTTCATCACCACGGTGTTGCCGGCGGCGATCGCGCCCAGCGCCATGCCCATCGGGATCGCCAGGGGGAAGTTCCACGGCGGGATGACCGCGACGACTCCGATCGGCTCGTATGAGTAGTACGAGACTTCCTGTGGGTGCCACGTCGTCGGTCGGCCTTCCGCGTACCGGAGAATCTCGCGCGCGAAGTATTCGAGGTGGTCGATGGCTTCGGCGACGTCCCCATCGGCTTCGGCCCAGTTCTTGCCGACCTCGAAAATCATCCACGCCTGGGCTTCGAACTTGCGACGGCGCAACCGATCGGCAGCGCGCAAGAACAGGGCGGCCTTTTCCTCGGGCGGGACGCGCTTCCACTCCGGGAACACACGCCAGGCGGCCTCGACCGCGCGCTCAACGTGCTCGCTTTGCCCCTTCTGTGCGATTGCCACGACCTGGTCCGACCGAGAGGGGTTGAAGGATTCGAACTTCTCGGCCGCGTACAGCCTCTCTCCGCCGATCACCAGCGGCAGCTCTAGACCCAGCTGCGCTTCGACCGCCGTCAGCGCGTCGCGCATCGCCTGCCGGGGGCCATCGTCGTCGAAGTTCGAGAACGACTCGTTGCGAAACTCTGGAAGCGCCATCGAGGACCTCCCGACAAGAGTGGACAGCCGGCGCCCGACCCGCAAAGGGTCGGCCGCCGACCACCATGCTCATCATAGTGGATGCGTCCCAGGGATGGCACGAACGCCATCAGCGGCCCGGTCCACCTCGGTACCAGGAACCGAGGCTCGGGTTAGCGCCCGTGGGGTTTCCGGCGAGCGTCAGCGGCGACGCATGCGCCCCGTCCACTGCTGCATGAGGCAGCGTATGGCGCGCTCGCGCTGGTCGGCGGGTAGGACCGCCCGAAGTTCCCAGAGGAAGTCGATCCGCGCACGCTGGGCCGCGTTGCGGGCCTCGGCCAGGCGGGCGGCCTGGGCGTCC
Organism: Armatimonadota bacterium; assembly: GCA_031432545.1. Classification (NCBI taxonomy): domain Bacteria; kingdom Bacillati; phylum Candidatus Sysuimicrobiota; class Candidatus Sysuimicrobiia; order Candidatus Sysuimicrobiales; family Candidatus Sysuimicrobiaceae; genus Candidatus Caldifonticola; species Candidatus Caldifonticola tengchongensis. The sequence continues at coordinate 18,814 of JAVKGX010000015.1, read as the reverse complement.
AGCTGCGCGCGCGTTGTGCCTTCGGCGATGAGCAAGCGGCGCAGGGCCCGGGATTCGTCAGCGACCCGGAAGCGCGCGTTCCGCAAGGGCACGCGGTGCCGATCGAAGATCGCCTCGGCCTGGCGGCGTTGCGCCTCGGTGAGGCAGGGCTGGCGCCGGGCACGCGACTGCTGGGCGAACGCCTCCGGTGGGTTGACCATGAGCCACGGCCCCGCTGCCACGACGATGGCGAGCCCAAGGGCGACAAGGGAAACGGACCTTCTCACGCCTCACCTCCGTGCATCTGCCGCGGCTGTAGCGCGACTTGTGTGGGTGCTGTGAACTCCGACCGATGAGACCGTTGGAGCGGCGGCGAAGTTTAGTCCAAGCCGCGAAGGTTCGATCGTCGGCCAAGGCTACCCGAAGGGAACGGGCCGGTGTCAGGACACCTATGCCAGAGTTTGCCCTTGACCGGCTCGATCATGGGCTTGCCGGCCGGCGGGATCCGACCCTCGCGAAGGCCACGCCCGGGCCCGCAAGGGCCTCCGCCCGGCGGGGTCAAAGGCGTCCGAAGGCCGGGCGTGGCCGGGTTCCTGCTCGCTGGGAACCGTGGAAGGGCGGCCATCCGTACGTCGGGGGTATCGGACCGGGTAGGCCCGGGGAGGGCATCCTCGTCCGCCAGGACCTTCCGCGCCTCCCCTGACCCTCCCGTCGAGTCGAACGTATAGCATGAGGACGGGGCGCGTGCTTGGGGAGCGTGGGCACCGAGCCGCGGCACCCGGCTCGATGTCCGTTGGCATCTTGGGAGGTGAGCCAGAGTGGATGCCTACGACCTCGTGATCCTCGGATCGGGCTCGACGGCGTTCGCCGCAGCGATTCGGGCGGCAGAGCTCGGGTTCACCGTGGCGATGACGGAGAGCCGAACACTCGGGGGGACGTGCGTCAACCGCGGGTGCCTGCCCAGCAAGAACCTCATCGAGGCCGCGCGCATCGTGTGGGATGCGCGCCGCCCGCGCTATCCGGGCCTGCGTTGTCAGGGCATGGACGTGGACTTCGCCGCGCTCGTGGCGCAGAAGGACGAGGTCATCGATGCCTACCGGGAGAAGAAGTACGCGGCGATCGTGAACGACTCCGAACGGATCTCCGTGTATCCCGGTCGGGCGCGCTTCGGTCCCGACGGCGTGGTCGAGGTGGACGGGCGGCGGCTGGTCGGAAAGCACGTGCTGATCGCGACCGGTTCGCGCCCCTTCTTGCCTCCGATCGAGGGCCTCGATCGCGTCCCGTACCTGACGTCCGACCTGCTGGAGTCGGCCGGAGGAAGCGGGTTGGCGCAAATCCCGCGGTCGCTCGTGGTGGTGGGCGGCGGATACATCGCCCTGGAGCTGGGCCAGATGTTTTGCCGTTTCGGTAGCGCGGTCACGATCCTGGAAAGGAGCCCGCGCGTGCTGCCGTCGCACGAGCCCGAGGTGTCGGGGGCGATTACGCGGGCGCTCGTCGACGAGGGCGTAAACGTGGTCACCGGCATCGCCGTCCGGGCGGTCCGCCCCGAGGGAGATGGCGTCGCGGTGACGGGTGAACGGCAGGGACGCGAAGTCACCTTTCGGGCAGATCATCTGCTCGTCGCCGCGGGTCGGAAGCCGAATACGGACGGCCTCGGCCTCGAGCACGTCGGGGTACGTACCGACGAGGCTGGCTTCGTGGTCGTCGACGCATTCCTGCGAACGACCGCGCCGAAAGTATGGGCAGCGGGCGACGTCATCGGACGCCAGTGGGATGCACACCAGGCCACGCCGGTCGGCGCACATGACGGCGTCATCGCTGCGACCAACGCGCTGGGCACCGAATCGCGAAGGGTGGACCACAGCGTGGTCCCGCGGACGATCTTCACGGATCCTCAGGTTGCCACCGTCGGGTTGACGGACGCGGAGGCCAAGCGGCATGGCTACCGCTGCTCGTGCCGTGCCGTTCCCATGGCGCTGGTCCCGCGGGCGGCCGCGGTACGCGATCCGCGCGGTGTCGTCAAGATGGTCGTGGAAGCGGGCAGCACCCGGGTCCTGGGTGTGTCGATGGTCGGCGTCGACGCAGGCGAGGTGATCCACGAAGCGGCGATGGCGCTTCGATTCGGAGCCACCGTGCACGACTTCATCGATTTGGTCCATGTTTACCCGACGATGGCGGAGGCGCTGAAGATCGTTGCGCTCTCGTTCTACAAGGACGTCGAGCGCCTGTCGTGCTGTGCCGAGTGATCCGGATTAGGCCAGCGGGGAGGGAATTCGAGCGCCGGCCCGAACCCTGACCGATCATCGGCGCACCGGAAGTCTGTCTGCACTCGTGACACCGGACAGAGCGGTTCGTTCGGCGACCCCGGACGCTACACGCTTTCGCGTGGGCGTGACGGCCGCGATCGGCCTCGGCTACTTCGGCGTGCAGGCCGTGCGAGGCCTGTACGACGCCTACCTGCCGCTGCTGTACGGTCGGTTCCTCACCAGCAACACCCTGATCGGGCTCGTGATGATCCTCGACAACATCGCCTCGGTCACGGTGCAGCCGTACTCCGGCGCGCTCAGCGACCGCATCGACACCCGGATCGGGCGGCGTCTGCCCTTTTTGCTCGTCGGCGCGCCGCTCACCGCCGTGCTGTTCGCATGGATCCCACGCGTGGACGGTCTGGTCCCGCTGCTGGCGGTCACGCTCCTGATGAACGTCGCGATGTTCTCCTTCACGAGTCCGAGCATGGCCCTGATGCCGGACGTGACGCCGAGGCGCTTCCGCGGCCGCGCAAACGGTATCCTCAGCCTGATGGCCGGCTTGGGCACACTGACCGCCCTCTTCGCTCTGTCTCCCCTCTATGGGAGGTCGCCGACTCTCCCGTTCGACGCCGCGGGCGTCGTGCTCGTGGCCGCATTGTTGGTGATCTTCCTCGTGGTGCGCGAGCGGAGGATGTCGTTGCTGTACGCGGAAGACGCCCGTGGGGGATCTCTCGGCGAGGGGACTGCGGGCCCGCCCGCACCCATCGGGGAGGGCGTCGTTGCAGGGCAGATCGGGCCCACCCTGCGCGTGGTGCTGCGTGGCCCGAACCGCAGCGTGTACTACCTGCTGCTGGCATGCACGGCGTGGGTCGCGGCGATCAACGGCGTGCAGAACATGTTCACGCGTTACGGCGTACACCACCTCGGTCTGGACGCCCCTTCGGCGACGATGATGCTCGGCGTCTTCGTATTGCCGTTCATCGCGGCCGCCGTGCCTGCCGGGTACCTGGGGGATCGGACCGGACGACTGCGCGCCGTACGCTGGGGACTGGGAGGCGTGCTGGCAGCGTTTGCGCTGCTCGTGGCGTTCCCTTACCCGCTCGTGCACTACCTGGCGTTCGCAGCGGGCGGCGTCGCGTACGCTTTGGTGATCACCAACTCCTACCCCGTGCTCGTGAACCTCACTCCGCCCGAGCAGGCCGGCACCTACACAGGGCTTTGGAACCTGGCGATCGCGGTGGCAGGGTTGGTGTCGGCGCCGCTGTACGGTGCGGTTGTGGATCTGCTGGGTTTCCGTGCATTCTTCCTGCCCGGCGCCGCGTTCATGCTGGCGGCCCTGCGGTGGAGCCTGCGGGTCTCCGCAGAGGGGGTGTCAGCGACCCCATAGACCGCGGTTGTGCCGGCGGGCTTCTTGCTGGCATGCGAGCAGCAGGTCTGCGTACTTGACGTTGGGCGGGATGGTCAGGACCTGTGCGTAGCCGTCGCGCACGATCTGCAGGTTGAACAGCCTCCCATCCGACAGCCAGACGTGCGCCAGCAGCCGGCCAAAGCGATCCCACCGCTGAACGTCGAACTCCAAGCCGACGTCTTTGGCGTCCAGGTGCATGCGGGTGTACCTGGAGCTCAGCCGACCCAAGGCCTGGATCGCTTCTTTGGACCGTCCGCTGTCGCGCGCATCACGGTCGAGTTTCTCGCTCTGGAAGACCTCGGGCGTGTCGATCCCCAGCAATCTCAACGGCCAGCTGCCACCCCCATACAGCGCGACCCGCACCGTGTCGCCGTCCACGATCCGCATCACCCGGGCCGCGACCAGCCCGTCCGGCTGTGGCGGCATCGTGCAGGCCGTGCGAACCGGGGCGGGACCCAGCGACAGCACCAACAGCCCGAGGGTGCTCAGGCGGAGCCAGCGCCGGGCCGACAGTCGGTTCATGCTGGCTAATTCTAGCCACGGCCGGGACGTCATCCTCCCGGGGGGGTGCGGGGCCGCCGGAGGATCGGATCGCGGCGGCGGCCAAGTGAACCTATCATCCTTGTCGAGACAGCCGCCGGGGCCTTCACAACCCAATTCAACGGGGGAGTGGTCTTTCGAAACGGATAGCAAGGCATACCCGCGAGCGGGGAGGGTGGCATGACGCAGCGTTACACGCTCGACAACCGCGTGAAAAAGCGCCTGAGGGAAGGAGAGGTGGTCATCGGCTACTGGCTTACTTTGCCTGCCCCATCCGTGGCGGAGATCCTCGCAGGGCTCCCGGTGGACTGGCTCTTGGTAGATCTCGAGCACGGCCCGGTCGGCTGGGAAACCCTGGAGGACATGCTGCGCGCCATGGCCGGCACACCGGTCGTCCCCATGGTGCGCGTCCCAGCCGGAGATCCCGCGGTGCTGAAGCGGGCGCTGGACCGCGGGCCGCTCGGCGTCGTCGTACCCCTCGTCGACAGTGCAGAAGAGGCGCAGCGCGTCGTGGCTGCGTGCAAATACCCGCCCGAGGGGATCCGTGGCGTGGCGGGGAGCCGCGCGAGCCGGTACGGCGCCACCCTCCCGGAGTACTTCGCCGCGTGGAATCGCGAAGTCCTGGTCGTCTGTCAGGTCGAGACGGTGCGGGCTGTCGAACAGGTGGAGGAAATCGCCGCAGTCCCGGGCGTAGACGTCCTGTTCGTGGGTCCCAACGACCTCTCAGCAAACCTCAACCGATGGCGGGACCTCGAGTTCCAGGGCTTCCGGGATGCGGTGGACCGCGTCCTTGAGGCCGCCCGGAGGCATGGGAAGGCCGCCGGCGTGATGTGCACCGGGCCCGAAGACGCGCTGCGGCGGATCGCCCAGGGATTCCGGTTCGTGGCCTTGAGTTCGGACGCGCGCCTGCTTGCCGGCGCGGCAACCGCAGCTTTGGAGGCTGTGCGTCGGGTCCCGGCGGATCCCAGGGACTGAAACCCGTGGCAGACGGAGCCAGGGGCAGGCGGGCGGTTTGCAGCGATCCTCCTTTGCGGGCCCAGCGGTCTACGAGAGCGGGGCCCGGCGGCTGACGCCCGGTATCCGACACCAGGATCTTCGATGAACGTCGTGGAGCTGATCCCTAACTCAACTGCGAACTGCGGAGGGGTATGGTGCCGACACGAGTCATGGAGCCCGACCCAGACCATCCGATGTTCCGCCGAGTCACGGTGACGGTGCACCCGAGGCTGCCGGAGACCACACAGCCAGTGCCCGACGAACAGGATGGGGAGCAGCCGCAGGACGCACCGCCGCTGGCCGAGGATTCCTAGGTTCACTCGTCCAAGTGTGCAGGGCGTGCCGCATGTTCGTGCGTGCCGACGAAACAGTAGGCTAGCCCCCGTACGCCTCCTGGATGCAAAGTGCCGGAATCACCGCGGTCGGGTCCTCTGTCGTGAACTTCCCTACTTTCGAACAGCGGGCATCTCCGGCCACAGACCGTCCGGATGTCTGGTCACGCGCTGTCTCGAGGGTGCCTGGGCGTCCCTTCCAGATGGTGGAGTCGAGGGCTGGTGGACTTCATTTGGGCCATTCCAGCGGCACCTCTCGAAGACCCCCGTTGTCCCGTGCCCCCACCGGAGATCCACACCGTGCTCTCAGGGGTGTCGGGTCGGTCTCCAGGGCCCGTGTCGGGTGCAAAGCAGTGAGGTCTCGGATGCGAAGGGCAACGCAGAGAGGTTTCGAAGTGGGCTACTCGAGATAGGGGGTCTTCAGGACGAGAGCAACTCCGCCCCGGTCGCAGTGACGACCACATTGTCCTCGATGCGTACGCCGCCGAACTCCGGAGCGTACACCCCCGGTTCGACACTCGTCACCATTCCCTCAGTCAGCGGGTCGTCGGCGCCCGGTGCGAGCAACGGCACAGCCTCATGATAACGAAACCCCAGGCCATGCCCGGTGATGTGAAGAAAAGAGCTTCCCAGTCCTCGCGCATCCAGAACGCCGCGCGCGGCTCGGTCGACAACGTGTCCTGTGACCCCCGGACGAATTGCGGAGAGAGCGGCCTGCTGCGCCGCCCGCACCGCCTCCAGGAGCTCTAGCTGGCGCGCTGAAGGCGGCCCGACGGTGGCCATCCGCGTCAGGTCGGAGTAGTAGCCGTCGGCAACCGTGGAGAGTTCGAGCATAACGAAGTCTCCGCGGGCCAGCCGCCGCTCAGTAGGGGGGGCAAAGCCCCAGCCGACCCGGAACAGACGCTCCGCCCCCGAGAAGACGAGGGCTTGTCCTCGAGCATATAGCGTCCCCTTGTATCCCACGCCCCGGGTGAGGATGGTATGCTCCACCTCGGCCGCTATGGCAGCCTCACTGCGCCCATCATCTACGGCCTTGTAGAAGGCGCGAATTCCAAATGCTGCGATCTCGCTGGCGACGCGCAACCGCTGCAGTTCTGCTGCGGTCTTTCGCGCCCGCAAGCGCCGCAGCAGCGCCGAAGCATCGACCGGCTTGATACCCAAACTGGAAAGGAGGCGCTCCGTCGGCAGTGCAGGATACCAGGGCTCCAGCACCTTCTGCGTCGGGGTCAGATCCTCGTCCGGGTCCTGCTCTACACCGACGGTTAAACCGCTCAGTCCCCGGGCAGCGATGACATCGCGTAGCCCGCGAGCCAAGCTCTCCTCGGGTGAAGGATCGCCCAGCTTCCACACGGGAAAGGTTCGGACGTCGTTGATGAACGTCCGTGCCAACGCGTCGCGTTCCATCTCCGGGGCCAGAAGCACGGGCTCGCTGTCGGCGGGCAGCAGCAGGGCCGACCGGCCAATCACTGGCCAATATCCCGCCAGCATCACTAAGTTCTCCGGCTGCTGGCAGATGAGTGCTCCCAAGCCCTCCGCGGCCAGTGCCGCTTGCGCTGTGGAGAGGCGCGCCCGCAAAGCAGTGTTCCCTACCATGTTTCCAGCTGCGCCGTCAATCCGGCGTCCACAAAGAGCGAAGTTCCCGTGACGAAGGCAGACTCGTCGCTTACTAGGTAGAGAACGGCGTATCCGATGTCCTCGGGTGTCCCCAGGCGCCCCAGGAGCTGGCGCTGCGTGACGGCGCGCTTCATGCCCTCGAAGTCGCCTGACTCCCGGAAGATTCGCTCGATCAGCGGTGTGTAGATCCAACCGGGGCAAACGGTATTCACCCGGATGCCCTCACGCGCATAGTCGATCGCCATGACACGGGTCAGGGCGACCAAACCTCCCTTGCTGGCAGCGTACGGAGCGGTGCCACCCACGTTCTGATAGGCGTGCACAGAGGCGATGTTCACAATGGCCCCTCGTCCGGCGTTGCGCAGATGGGGCAGGGCGTACTTGGCGCAGAGGAAAGGACCTGTGAGGTTGACCCGTAAGCAGCGTTCCCACGCTTCCAGTGTGGTCTCGTGCACCGGAGTGTAGATGCCGATCGCTGCGTTGTTCACTAGGATGGCCAACGAGCCGAAGTGTTCCACCGTAGCCTTCACCATAGCGGCCACCTGCTCTTCATCGGCGACGTCGGCACGCAAAAAGATTGCCTGCGCTCCGTCGCGCATTAAGGCGGCGACCGTGCGCTCCCCTTCCTCTTGGTCAATATCGACTATCGCCACCTTGGCCCCTTCACGCGTGAGCACTGTGGCAATCCCTTTTCCGATGCCCATCGCCCCACCCGTGACAATCGCGACCCGATCTTTGACCCTCATCGCGGCCTCCTACCGCCACATCTCCTCTCCGGTGACGAGCGTCTGGATGTCCTCTGCGGATACCCAGGCCGTATCGCCGTAAAATGTGTGCTTCAGTGCCGCCAGCGCGGCTCCGACGGTCAGGCCCTGCTCCACCCCATCGGTGAGGAATCCATGGATGAAGCCGGCGGCGAAGGCGTCTCCCGCACCGATTCGGTCCAGCGGATCCACAAGATAACCTTCACGCTCATAGGTCCGGCTGGCGTCCGCAGCCGCAAAGCGACCTCCGCTGGTCACCACCGTGACGTCTGCCTGGAAGCGGTCTCGTAGAGCCTGGGCCGTCTCCGCCACGTCGCTGGCAATCTCAAACACGCGGCGGGCATCGTCCGCCGTGCAAATCAGGATCCCGACCTGACGCACCAAAGGCGCGAGGATCGCTGCGGCGTCGGCTGGGGTCCACAGCCGGGTCCGGTAGTTCACGTCGAACGAGACGATGGCCCCTCCGGCTCTGGCCTCCTGCAGGGCCCGCATCACCAACTCGAGACAGGAAGGACTCAGCCCGGGCGTAATGCCGGTGAGGTGCACGACACGCGCGCTGCGGACGTACGTCCAGTCCACCTCTTCAGGATCGATGGTCGTCATCGCCGACCCGGTGCGATCGTAGATCACGCGTCCCGAACGCGGCGGGCGACCGAGCTCCACAAAGTAAGTGCCAACCCTCTCCCCTCGTGTCCAGAGAACCCGGGAGACGTCGACGCCGTGGGAGCGGACTTCGTTGTGGATCCGTCGACCGAGTGGGTTGTCCACGAGCCGCGAGATCCACCCTGTGCTGGTGTTTAGCCGGCTCAGAGCGATCGCCACGTTGGATTCGGCGCCGGCCACATGGACCATCAAATAAGGAGCGGATTCCAAGGCCACACCAGGGGGTGCAGAGAGTCGCAACATCGTCTCGCCCAAGGTAACCACATCAGGCACGGCCCTGTCCTCTCGGTTCGGCTTCCTGGGCGGGTATGGCGGGGCTCACCCACTCACAAGCCCAGGGCTTGAGCGTACTGTCGATCCACGCACCCCGATACTACGGGATTGCGCAGGACGCCGATCCCCTCTACTTCCACCTCGATAACATCCCCGGGAGCGAAGGGCCCGGCGGGCGGCGAAGCCGACGTCACTAGATCGCCCGGCTCCAGGGTCATGAAGGTCGAGACAAATCTGATCAACTCGGGAAACTGCCGGCGCATTCGCTTCGTGCTGGACTCGGCCTCCACCCGGCCGTTGCGACGTCGGACCATACGGGCGCCGTGGACAGGGAACTCCTCGGCCGTCGTAATCCACGGCCCCATTGGGGCAAACGTGTCACAGTTCTTGGCCCACTGCTGGTACTCACGGCTCAGCAGTTCAATGTCGTGCAGGACCAGATCATTGAAGATGGTGTAGCCGAAGATCGCCTCTTCCGCTTGGGCGGCGGTTGCCCCCTTCGTCCGACGGCCGATAACCGCGCCGACTTCGAACTCGTGAAACACCGTGCCGTAACCCTCTGGGATCTCTACTGGATCGTCTGGTCCCACCACTGCTGACGGTGCTTTGAGAAAGAGCTGTGGCACAGGCAGGTACTCCAGTCCCAAAAGCTGGCGGTAGTCCTCAAAGTTCAGCCCGATGCACACAATCTTGGATGGGTTGGGTAGGGGGGCACGGAGACGCACCGCGGAGCGGGGATACACCGCGTTCTTGGGGATCCCGCGGCGGACGGCCAGCGCCAGTTGTTCCGCGGTCCCACCACCTGCGAGGAATGTGCGGACATCTGTGGTTGGGGCGTAGCCGGCAGCCGCCAAGAGTCGGGGGGCGTCAATGATTCGTTCGTCTTCGACCAATCCCCAACTGGGGCCTTCAGATGCCAGAAACGAACCGATCCGCATGCGTGCCTCTCGCCGTCAGGACTGTGGCGCGGCCATAACCTAGCGCGTCGGAGATGGAACGTGCGCATCTGCGGATTAGGGTGATGTACTCCTTGAAGCGGGGTGAGTCCACATCCACCCCCACCGCGGCGATGCTCACCGCTGCCACCACGTGGCCGGTGTGGTCAAAGACCGGAGCAGCAGCACAACGTACGAGTTCCTCGTGCTCACCGCAGTCCACCGCGTAGCCGCGCTTGCGGACGACCGCCAGGTGGTTGCGTAGAGCGTCTGCCGAGGTCAGCGTGCGTGTAGTATAGGCCCGCAGCCCGCGCCGCTGGATGACTTGATCGAGAGCGCTGGCCGGTAGCGAGGCCAAGAGGACTTTGCCCAAGCCGGTACAGTGTGCAGGGGCGCGCCGACCGACCTGGGAGTACATGCGCACCGGCCGAGTGGTTTCGATCTTATCCACATAGACCACTTCGCCCTCATCGAGAATGGCCAAGTGAACCGTCTCCCCGCAAGCACGGTGGGTGGCTTCCAAGCACGGACGAGCCACCTGCCGCAGTTCCATGTTGGCGACGACCAGGTTCCCCAGTTCCAAGAGCGGCAACCCCAGGCGGTACCGACCCGTGGTGGTGTTCTGCACGAGAAAGCCCCCCCGCTCCAGCGTTGCCAGCAGTCGGTGCACCGTGCTCTTGTGAAGACCTAGTGCGCGCGCCAGTTCTGTGACCCCTAGTTCCGGGGAACCGGGTGAAAACGCCCGGAGGATGGCGATTGCTCGCTCCACCGCCCGGACGCCGTAGGGATTGGACCGAGAGCGGTTGCTCGTCTTGTACATCGGAACCTCGTCTCCGATTTCCTCGGATCCGGTATTCGCCGTCCTCATGGTATCTCCTCCCTTTTAGTCCCGTAGAATGGGACACCAGCAGGATCTGGCCTACTGGGATGCGAACCCCCTATCTGGTAGATATCAGAAACACTATTTCGTATAACAGGACACCATGGGAGGGAGGAGCGTCCATGGGCACCGAACTGGAGGGCTTCAGGTTGACGCGCCGGGAGGCTATCCGGGCGGCGGTCGCCGCTGGCGGGCTGGTTCTTACTTCGTCTGTGGTGGCGGCCTGCCGCCTCCCCACTCCACAGGCACCCGCACCGCAACAAACCGACGCCCGTATCGCGGGTGCCACGCCCGAGGAGCGAGCTCTCAACGGGATCAAGGCCCTCAAGGACGCGGGGAGGCTCAAGGAGGGGGAGACGTTCGCCGTTATGCATCATTCTGGGCAGCGCAACAATATCGTCCCCGCGCTGCAGGAGTGGAATCGCCTCACGGGACTGAACTTCGTCAGCGTTGAGGTCGGGGCGGAGCCGGACATTTACACGAAGGCCATGCACGAAGCGGTTGTGCGCACCGGGAACTTCGATATCTTCCTCACCTTCGTCAACTGGATTGCCGATATGGCAGAGGCCGGACTGATAGTGGATTTGACAGACTTCTACGCCCGCTATGACCCGGAGGTTGACCATGGTCCGAGCGCCTACGTTCCTCCACTCGACCGGTTCACTACCACGTACAAGGGCCGGCGCTTCGCGGTAGGTGCGGACAACGATGCGTTCTGCGCCTTCTACCGCAAGGACCTGATGGACAATCCCGAGGAGCAGAAGCGCTTCCAGGACAGGTATGGGCGGCCGTTGGAGGTCCCCAAGACCTGGAAGGAGTTCGACGAGTGGGTTGCCTTCTTCGACCGTCCCGAGCAAGGCGTCCGTGGGGCCCACATGTATGCGGAGCGCTACTTTGCCTACACGGCATGGGCGTCGCGGTTTGTCTCTAAGGGTGGCGCCTACTTCAACGACAACATGGACCCCACGATTGCCACTGAGGAAGGCGTGACCGCCCTGGAGGAACAAGTACGCCTGGTGCGCAACCACATGCTGCCGGAGGCGGTGACGGGCGACTGGACGGTCGCCTACTCAAGGTTCCCTCAGGGCGCAGTGTTCTTTGCGTGGGCTTGGCCGTCATTGGGGAAGTTCGCGGAGGATCCGGCTCACTCCAGGATCGCCGGCAAGGTGGGTACCATGGCCGTGCCAGGTACCATGCACGACGGTGAGCTCATCCGGGCTGTTCCGCACGTGGTTGGCTGGAGCTTCAGCATCTCTCGCTACGGGAAGAACCCGGAGGCGGCGTACTGCTTTGTCCAGTGGTTTACCGGTCCTGAGACGGGACTTGATGCCATCGCGCGTGTGGGCACCCTGGACCCGTTCCGCAAGCCATGGTTCGAGGCGGAACAAATGAGGAAGGCCTATGGTGCCGAGCTCCTGCCGGTCCTGCTGGAAAGTGCGCAGAGTGCTTTTCCTGACCTCTCGCTCCGTGGAGCCAACGAATATCTCGACAAGCTAAATCTCAATCTGCAACAGGCCTTCGCTGGCAAAAAGACTCCTGAGCAGGCGCTGAAGGATACTGAGGCTGAATGGCAGAAGACGACGGACCGCCTGGGACGACTGGGTCAGATTGAAGCCTGGCGGAGCGAACGACAAGGGTATCCCGCGCCGATTCGAGAGTTGTGGAAGAAGCTGGGGAGGTTCCCGTCCTAGCACGATGTTCACAACGGCAGTTCATCGAGGAGCAACTCCGTCCTCGGCAGGGTGAGGCGAAGTGCTGGCTGGTCGTGGCCATTCGGTGGTGTAGGCGCGGCTCATTGTCCGCCCTGCTTGCCGGGTTGGCTTACGCTTTCGCGGCTGTCGGATTGTGGATGCGGACCAGGTTGGAGGCAGCCATGGCAATTCGAAGGCTGCGCTCAGCCGCATCCGTCGGGGGGAGCATCTCCAGTATGCCCCACGAAGGAGGAACATGAAGACATTCGCTGCCACAGCGAATGAGGAGCGGGTGTTCAGGCTCGCGCTCGTCGCTCCCTTGCAACTCCTCTTGTGGTTTCTCCTCATCATTCCCACCTTAATCGTGCTGTACCTCAGCGTGGTCAACTGGCAGCCGATCATGGGTGTGGACTGGTGGGAGGCTCCTTTTATCGGACTCGGCAACTACGCGCGGATCGTCCAGGACCGGCGTTTCTTGGAGGCCTTGCTGCGGACGGGAGCCATTGTTGCGACCGCCGTGTCGCTCGAGTTTCTCCTGGGGCTGGGACTGGCCTTACTCTTCCGACGTGACTTCTTCGGGAAGCGATTGTTTACGTCCATCATCCTCTACCCGATGATGCTTCCTTGGGTGGTGGTCGGGCTGGTCTTTTACTTACTGTTCTTGGAGCGCGGGCCCGTAAACTATGTCATCGGCCGCGTATTCGGGCCCGGCGTGTCTATTGACTGGTACGCCTCCCCTGTGTCGGCGCTGGGTGTAATCGTCCTTGCAGACGTGTGGCAGTGGACACCGTTCATGTTTTTGATTCTCTACTCCGGTCTGGGGGCGCTGCCCAAGGAGCCCCAGGAAGCAGCGATGACATTGGGCGCCAGCTCCTGGCAGATCTTTCGGCTGGTCATCCTTCCCCTGCTACGCCCTGTTATTCTCATTGCCATCATCATCAGGGCCTTGGAGGCGTTCAAGATCTTCGACTTGGTGTTCATCATCACACGGGGCGGCCCGGGTACGGCTACGGAAAGCGTGTCGCTGTATATTTACCTCCTCAGCGCCGTGTACGGTCAGTTGTCTTACGCAGCCGCCATGGCTGTTGTCATCTTGATGATTGTGGTGCTTCTCACGCGTTTGGCTACTCAGCCGCTGCAGTGGCAGCAGATCCGCTCATGAGGCTGCTTTTCAACCTCGCACGCTGGCTGGCTGCAGCGCTGGTGGCGCTGCTGGTGCTGCTTCCTGTGGCCTGGACGCTGTCCATTTCCTTCAAACTGCCCCGCGAGTGGGTCGCATATCCGCCGCGGTTGATTCCGGAAGCGCCCACGCTGGCAAACTACCAGGTTCTCTTCCAGGTAGGTAACCCGATCGGTCCCGTTGCAGAGATGACTCGGACAGCGGAACCGGTGACGCGGGCGTTCGTGAATAGCCTTATTGTGGCTCCGTTGGCGACGGTGCTTTCGGTGACCATTGGATTTTTCGCTGCCTATGGTGTTTCTCGTTACGGCGTGGGCGGACCGCTGCTACCACTGACCGTGTTGACCACGCGCATGTTTCCGCCAGTGGCCTTCGCGGTCCCACTGCTTGTCTACTTCAGGATGCTGGGCCTGATCGACACCCGCATAGGTCTGATTTTGATGTACACGGGCTTCACCACAGCCTTTTCCTTGTGGATGCTCAAAGGGTTCATCGACAGTGTGCCTCGCCACATCGAGGAAGCGGCTCTTCTGGATGGGACGAGCCGCTGGCGTGTGGTGTTTACCATCACCCTGCCGCTGGTAAAGGGAGGCATCGCCGCCGTTGCGCTCTTTGTCTTTATCCTCAACTGGACAGAGTTTCTTCTGGCGTTGGTCTTCAGCAGCCGGCATGCCATCACGTTGCCCGTGCAGGTCAGTCACTACGCCGGAGCCGTTGGGCGCTTCTACGGGCCGCAGGCCGCCCTGGGGATCGTCGCTTCCCTTCCGGTGGTCATCGCAGGGTATGTCATTCAGCGCCACCTTGTCCGCGGTTTCACGTTCGGTTTGGTCAGGTAATGGCCACGATAACACTCGATGGGGTGCGCAAGCAGTTTGGGCAGACCGTGGCCGTGGACGGCGTTTCTTTGGAGATTCCCCATGGTAGGCTTGTGTGCCTTCTGGGTCCATCTGGGTGCGGGAAAACAACCATCTTGCGCATGATTGCAGGTTTGGAGGCGCCGACGGCAGGAGAAGTGCGCTTCGACGGTGTGCGGATGAACGAAGTACCCCCGGCTGCTCGGGGCGTGGGCATGGTATTCCAGAACTACGCCCTTTTCACGCACCTTTCCGTCTACGACAACCTAGCCTTCGGCCTGCGTGTCCGCAGACAGCCGGCAGCAGTAGTTGACCACGAGGTGCGCCGCATCGCGGCCCTTCTGGAACTGAGCGACCTACTTAGCGCGGCCGTCGCTCGTTTGGATCTCAGCACCATGCAGCGTGTCGCTGTTGGGCGCACCCTGGTGACTCGGCCCAAGGTACTGTTGCTGGATGAACCGCTCAACAACATCCGGCCTGGCCTGCGGGAGACGATGCGCACGGAGCTACGGCGACTACAGATGGAGTTACAGCAGACGGCTGTGTACGTTACTCATGATCAGGAAGAAGCCCTATCCCTGGGGGACCAGGTCATTGTCATGCAGCGAGCCAGAGTGGAGCAGGTGGGAACGCCAGAGGAAGTCTACCGTCGACCACGCAATCGCTTTGTTGCCAGCTTCGTCGGTTCTCCGACGATGAACTTCTTGCCCTGCCGCTTCACCATACGGGAGGGGCGGCCGACGCTGGTGGCAGGGGGCTTGGTGATTCCGGCGGATCGCTGGGTCCAGGTTGTCCGTGGCCCAGGCGCCTATTTACTGGGCATACGCCCCGAGGACTTGGTTCTGGGGCGGGGAGAGGGTGTGGGACGGGTGGATCTGATCCGCCCCATCGGCGGCGAGCAAGTGGTGGAGATGACGTTTGGGGAGCACCGTCTGCTGGCTGTGACGCAACGTGACTACAGGGTGGCCGAAGGCCAGGCTGTAAATGTGGAGTTTCCACCTGACGCCCTCTACCTGTTTGATGTTGAGTCGGGAGAAGCCCTCTATGGCTGAGATCTCCCTGCGCCATGTCGCCAAACGCTACGGAGACGTGAATGCGATTGTGGGGCTGAGTTTAGATGTCACTTCGGGGGAATTCTTTTGCCTTCTCGGCCCACCCGGTATGGGGAAGACCACCGTGCTGCGACTGATTGCCGGGTTGGATCGTCCCGATCAGGGAGAGATTTTCCTGGATGGCGAACCGGTGAGCGGGGTTCGGCCGGGACAGCGGGACGTGGCCATGGTCTTTGAAGATCTGGCGCTCTACCCGCACATGTCCGGCTTCGACAACATCGCACATCCTCTACGGATGCGGCGCGTGGCTTCGGCGGAAATCCGTCGCCGGGTGTATGATGTCGCCGACCTCCTGAACATTCGCCACCTTCTCATGAGGTTGCCACACACGTACAGTGGTGGGGAGCAGCAACGCGTCGCTATCGCCCGCGCTATCGTCCGCGAGCCCAAAGTCCTCCTGCTGGATCAACCCCTCAGCAACCTGGACGCCAAGGTGCGCGAGATGATGATCGCCGAGTTACGCCGACTGCAGCGGCGGACACAACAGACGACCATCTATGCCACTCACGATTACGAGGAAGCCCTCGCTTTGGGCGATCGGATTCTGGTGCTTCACGACGGTCAGGTAGATCAAATCGGCGCGCCTGATGAGATCTACCTTCGCCCGGCCACCACGTTCGTAGCCACCATCACTGGGACTCCGCCGATGAACCTGATTCCCTGTCGTATCCGCGATCGGCGGGCAATCGCTGGGGAACTGGCCGTCGCTGTCACGGATGCCGCTGGAGAGGCAACCCTCGGCATTCGACCTGAACACGCTCGTATGGGAGCTGGCCTGCCGGCGACGGTAGGTCTGATCCAGCCAGTAGGGCGGAGGAAGATCGTGGAGGTCACCGTGGGTGGCATTCGTCTGAAGGCCCTAGGTGACGCTGCGTTTCAGGCGGAGCGAGGGGCGCCGGTAGGGATTACCCTCGATCCGGACAGGGTGTGCTTTTATGACCAAGCCGGCCGACTCACGCCCGCGCGAGCAGTGGGTCCGTTCATGCTCGTTGGCGCAGAGGACTAGCCGTGTAAAGATGATTGACTGGCACGGACGTATGCTCTACTCGGTGAGGATCTTCCACCGCGGCCAGCCGAGTTCGGATGCCCCGTAGAGGCGACGGGTTTCGTGATAGGTTTACCCGAGGGGTCCAGGATACGTTACGGGGAACCGCGTGGAGCGGGCGACGGGATTTGAACCCGCGACCCTCGGCTTGGGAAGCCGATGCTCTACCCCTGAGCTACACCCGCCCGCACCCTACGATTCTAGCAGGAGCCCGGAAACCCCTTCAAACTCATGCCCGTACCTGGTACCTCTACCTGGAACGCGTTCCTGGTACCGGTTCCAGATACCTGGGTGTGGATACTGTGGGTAGTGGGGACAACCGCACGGTCGTCGGGCAGCGGGCGGGAACCTGGGACGGTGAACGGGATTCTCGGGTGGCGAACCGGAATAGTTAACTCGATGGCGGAGATCGTCCTGCTGCACTACACCGCGCCTCCGGTCGTCGGCGGCGTGGAATCGGTCGTCGGAACGCACGCGCGGTTGCTGCGAAGCGCCGGCTACGACGTCCGGATCGTCGCGGGGCGCGGGGGCGGCCGCCGCCTGCCGGCAGCGATCCTGCCCCTGATCTACTCTCGCCATGCGGAAATCCAGAGGGCACACACCTCGCTGCACCAAGGTGATCCCTCCCTGTTCGAGCGGCTGCGGGATCGGCTCGCCGACCTGCTCACGCCGCACCTCGAGAACCGGATCTGCCTCGCCCACAACGTCTTCACGCTGGCCAAGAACCTCCCCCTCACGGCCGCACTGCACGAGCTTCTGAGCGGGGGGTTGCGCGTGCGCATGGTGGCGTGGACGCACGATCTGGCGTGGGCAAACCCGCAGGACGCGGGCCGGATGCGCGACGCCTATCCTTGGAACCTGCTGAAGACTGCACGCGCCGACGTGACCTACGTCGCGATCACAGAAGCGGTCCGGGATCTCCTCGTCCGCCACCTCGGGATTCCCGCCCAGGGGGTGGCGGTCGTGTACACGGGTACGTCGGTCGAAACACTCCACGGGCTGCAACCGCAGACACTTCGAATTCTCGAGATGCTGCCCTTACGAGAACGGTTCCCGGTTCTGCTGATGCCGATCCGGATCACGCGGCGGAAGAACCTCGAGATGGCAATCCACATCGCGGTGGCGCTGCGGGCGAGAGGAGCCGACCCTCTTATCGTCGTCACGGGGCCGCTCGGCGTACACAATCCCACCAACAGGAAGTACCTCGCAGACCTGCAGGCCCTTCGCCGAGGGCTGGGCGCCGACGACGACGTCTGTTTCCTCGCCGAGCATGGGATCCGGTGCGGTCCGCGGGTGATCGGAGACCTGTATCTGCTCTGTGACGCGGTATTGATCACGAGTACGCTGGAAGGGTTCGGAATGCCGGTGGCGGAGGCCGGGATGCTGCGGACCCCCGTGTTCTGCACGCGCATACCGGCCGCGGTCGAGGTCGGGGGCGAGTTCTTGACGTACTTCGATCCCGGCGACGAGCCGCGCACGGTCGCGGAGAAGATCCTGACGTGTCTGCTCGGGAGCGATGCGAGCCGGCTGCGGCGGCGCGTCGCGGAACGCTTCACCTGGGACGCCATCCTGAACCGGCAGTTGCTCCCTCTGCTGGAGCGGCTGGCGCGGGCGCCGGTGAGAGGATGAGTGGCGATCCGCCTTACAATGGCACTGTGAACGCCGCCGGGTCTGTGCGGGTGTGCGTGCTCGCCACCGGCAGTGCCGCCAACTCCGTCCTGCTGGAAGCCGGCCGGACGCGGTTGCTCGTGGACGCGGGACTGTCCGCGGAGGCTACGGTGCGCCGGTTGCAGTCGGCGAGGGTAGAGGCGGGCTCGCTGGGGGCGATCTTGCTGACGCACGAGCACGACGACCACGCCCGGAGCGCCGGTGCGGTGGCACGGTTGAGTGGGGCACCGGTGCTGGCAAACGAGAAGACGCTGCGGGCGTGCGCTTTCCTCTCCGGGGCGTCCCACGACCGAATCGACAACGCCCGTGCGTTCCGTATCGGGGAGTGGACGGTGGAGGCGGTGCCGGTGGCGCACGACGCTGCCGATCCGGTGGGGTTTGTCTTGTCCGCCTACGGCGTGCGCGTGGCGATTGCGACGGATCTGGGTACGGTGGAAGACGTGTTCGTCGAGCGTGCGGCGGGCGCGGACGTGGTCTTGCTGGAGGCCAACTACGATCTGCGGTTGATGGGGGTGAGTCCCTACCCGTGGTTTGTCCGAAACCGCATCTTGAGCCGACAGGGGCACCTCAGCAACGACGCCGCCGCCCGGGCGGCGGTGCGGTTGCACACCGGGTCGCCGCAGCGGGTGGT